>NVSS01000100.1 GCA_002732805.1 Coxiella sp. (in: g-proteobacteria) | reverse complement strand
GGTACCATTTGGATGTTAACATCCAAATGGTACCTGGTACGTACCTGGCACCGAAAGCATACCGGCAGCGAAAGCGTGCTGATTAGCGCCAAATTTAGAAGGATTGATAATGAAGATACATATACTGGGTATTTGCGGTACGTTTATGGGCGGTATAGCGGCTATTGCTCGGGAATTAGGCCATGACGTGTCCGGTTCTGACCAAGGTGTGTACCCGCCAATGTCCGATACGTTGCGCCAGCAAGGCATCACATTGATGTCAGGTTACCTTCCTCAGCATTTAGACCCGGCGCCTGATTTGGTCATTATCGGTAATGCACTATCGCGCGGTAATCCGGCCGTTGAATATGTATTGAATCAAAACATACCCTATACATCAGGACCCCAGTGGTTAGCTGAAAACGTGTTGCAGCAGCGCCATGTATTGGCGGTATCCGGTACGCACGGCAAAACGACAACAACAGCAATGCTGGCATGGATTTTAGAATCTGCAGGGTTGAATCCGGGCTATTTGATCGGGGGTGTAGCGAAGGACTTCACGACGACAGCACGTTTAGGTGAGCGCTATTTTGTGATTGAAGCGGATGAGTACGACACGGCCTATTTTGATAAACGCTCTAAGTTCATTCACTATCGTCCACGCACCCTAATTATGAATAATTTAGAATTTGATCACGCTGATATTTTCACTGACTTAGATGCCATTAAACTGCAATTTCAATATGCCTTGCGCGGTGTGCCCGGTGATGGTTGCATCATTAGCAATGCTAACGATGAGCACGTGCAATCTGTTTTAGCACGTGGTTGTTGGTCGCGCCAGGCCATGTTTGGCGATGAACGTGGCTGGCATGCGCGTGATGTGGCGACTGACTTTTCTGAGTTTACAGTGTATGAAGGTGATGAACGACAAGGCGTGGTCCGATGGGCTATGTTGGGCGCGTATAACATGATGAATGGCTTAGCGGCCATTGCGGCCGCAACAGAGGTTGGTATGTCAGCACGGTCAGCGTGTGACGCCTTAAGTCAATTTGGTGGTGTTAAGCGTCGCTTAGAGCAACGTGGCGTTGTAAAGGGCGCTATTCTCTATGACGATTTCGCACACCATTCGACGGCCATTGAGGCCACCTTGAAGGCACTACGTGCGCGCGTCGGTAAGAAGCGAATTATTGCGGTATTACAATTTGGCTCGAATACGATGATGATGCCCGAACATTCCCAGCACATCATACCCGCGTTGGCAGAGGCAGATGAGGTTATCCTCTTAGAACCCGATAATTTCTCTACGCAAGCTATTTGTAATGCGCTCGGTCCTCATGCGCAAAGCTTCACAGATGTAGATGCGATTGTGACGCATGTCGCCGCATTAGCAAAACCAGATGATCAGCTCTTGGTAATGAGCAATAAGGGCTTTGATGGCTTACATGAAAAGCTCCTTGCGCTCTAACAGAGGCTAAATAGTCATAATTTGTGCTATACTGATGCTATCTGTTTGAAAGAGAATGTCTTATGCGCCAATGGAAGGCCAGCCTCAGAACCTTATATCAGCTTTGTGCGTTAGTCAGCCTATTTTTTGGGTTAATCATTATGACGGGTGGTGGTGGCATAGCCGCGATGCGCTATGTTTCCGGTATCTCAATTATAGTGGCAAGTCTTGGTGTGTTGTCGCTTAGGTTTCGGCCGACATGGGCGTGTTGTCTGGGCGCTATTGTGTTTATTGTAGGACTGGTTGCCTTAGTAGGGTATATCGCTGAATTACACACAGCGCATACCGTACTTGTAAAGGTGTATCGATTAGCGCCGGATTCGGCATTAGCGATTGTATTGCTTGGCTTATTTATCGTGTTGTTTAGCATGCAGCGCTATGCACCCAAAATCTGTTATAGTCTTTTTCCATTAAGTGTCGTGATCTTCGTCATTGGGCTCATTGCCGTGACGGGCTACATCGTGAATTTACCCAGTGGCTATGTTTGGAGCCGAATGAATCCAATGACGCTCTATGAGTCGATTGCATTTACGTTATTAGGTATCGTAACGCTCGTTGACAGTATGCGCGGGTTAGAAAAAACGATTATAAAACTTCAGTATACGCTGCCCATTGTATTTCTTATAGCGGGTCTCGTTTTTTTTCTGATGTTATGGCAGGGATTAAAAAATGAAATTTATCGTAATGTCGCGCAAACACTTCAGCTAACCTCCGTTCAAATAAAAAACTTAGTGACAAATGAGCTGAATGAACGACTCCATAATTTATCAAGCATTAGCAAGGCATGGACGGAAAAGAACGGATTAAGCAAACGTGAATGGCAGCATGACGCGAAATTTATATTGAACAATGTGCAAGGGTTTCAAGCGATTGAGTGGGTCAATCCACAATTTAAAGTGATGTGGATCGAACCGCTAAAAGGCAATGAGCGGGCACAAGGATTAGACCTTGGATTTGAAAAAAATAGACGCATTGCTTTAGAAGACGCTAAGCGTAAACATATTCCGACGATCACAAGCCCGATTACCTTAGTGCAGGGGGGGCGTGGGTTTTTAGTTTATGTGCCTATCTATAAAGGCAGTCATTTTGATGGGTTTATTTTAGGTGTGTTTCGTGCTAAAGAACTTATTCAATCCATTTTGCCCATTAATTTGCGTCAAAATTATCATATTCAATTAACGATGAACAATGCCGCGCTCTTTAGTTCCCATGATAAGAAAATTACGCATATGTGGCAGCATGACTCCGTATTTAAACTTCTAAATTCACAATGGGGGTTGCAGTTAAATCCATCGCCTCAGCTCATTCAAATATTCGCATCGAATTTGCCAACAATTAGTTTAATATTAGGATTCTTGTTTTCGCTCGCGCTGTCATTGGCGTGTTATTATTTGATTTTATTCCGCTATAATGAGCATAAAATAAACGAACAAAAAAATAGATTACAGCTTATCTATGAAATATCAACATTGGCAACTTACAGCATCTCTTTTGAAGTGCTGATGAAGAAGTGTTTGGATCTAATATGTGAAACGTTGCATTGGCCAATAGGTCATGCCTTTTATTTTGATGAGAAAACGGATGCGATGTTGCCGACCAATACCTGGCATTCAACAAAAGGTAAAAATATAAAGCAATTTAAAAAGGTAACTGAAAAAAGTAATTTTGAAAAAGGTATTGGACTACCCGGACGTATTTGGGCGGGTAAGCAACCCCTTTGGATTGAAGACGTCTATAAGGATGATACGTTTCTGAGAGCCAAAGAATCGGCCAATTTAAACATACATGCCGCGACGGGATTTCCTGTGCTCATTAATAACCAAGTGGTGGCCGTGCTTGAATTTTTCGATCATAATATATTGCCTAAAGATAAAGACATGCTGAAAACATTTGGTGTGTTGAGTGAACAGATGAGTCGTTCGCTAGAGAAAAAGAAAAGTGAATCACAGTTAGAGATGTTAGCACATTATGACTCGGTGACGGGATTATGTAATCGTGCCTTTTTTATGGAATTATTAGAGCATGCCATATCAAGAGCACATACCACGGGCTCTAAATTAGCATTGCTCTATATCGATCTGGATAATTTCAAGCACATAAATGACACGTACGGACATGATTTTGGTGATCGACTATTGAAACAAACAGCATCACGCCTAAAAAACATGACGAAGGAAGGCGATTTTATTGCGCGATTGGGTGGTGATGAGTTTGTGATATTGATTGAAGATTTGGCCGAGTATAGTTTGGCTAATCGATTAGCGGAACGCATGGTTTATGAATTCAATGCGCGCTTTGTTATCAAGAAGAAAGAAGTTATTGTGACGTTAAGTGTTGGTATTGCTACCTATCCGTTGTCCGGAAAGACGGTAGCGGAGCTGATGCAAAATTCAGATATCGCCATGTATCATGCTAAATCAACAGGTAAAAATAATTATCAATATTTTTCAGATGTGTTAAATAAAGAAAATAAACGGCAAATGGAGGTTTCGGAAAAATTGCGTACCGCACTATCAAATGATGAGTTGCATTTAGTTTATCAGCCTCAAATCGATGTGCAATCCAATGAGGTCATTGGGGTTGAGGCGTTAATTCGTTGGAACAGCCCTGATCTTGGTAGTGTAAGCTCGGCTGAATTTATTCCCATTGCTGAAGAGACGGGTATGATTCATGACATTGGCGAATGGGTTATGGTGCAGTCCTGTGAGCAATATTTACGTTGGGATGAAGCGCTGGATACAAAATTGATGCTATCGATGAATATTAATGTATCGGTGTTACAAATTACAGATGGCTATACGGATCAACTCATTCAAACCATTCGTAAAACAGGGATTGATCCCCACTCTATTATCATTGAAATCACAGAAACCACGTTAATGCATGATATTAAGATGGCTGCGGAGGTGCTCAATCAGCTTTATGCATTTGGTATCGGTATTGCGATTGATGACTTTGGAACGGGTTACTCGTCATTGAATTACCTTAAAACACTACCGATAACAACACTCAAAATCGACCAATCTTTTATTCGGGATATTGTGGTGGACAATGATGCCGCCGCGATTGTACAGGCGGTGATTCAACTTGGAAAAGCATTGTCATTGCATATTGTGGCGGAAGGCGTGGAAACGAAAAAACAACTTGAGTTTTTGCAACAAAATGACTGTGATTGTGTCCAAGGTTTCTATTTTAGTGAACCGTTGTTGCCAGAAGACGTCATGACGTTTGTGGCGCGCTGGAACAAAGGGGAGCGGTGATGCGCAGGACATGGATTTTAATCGCTATTAGCAGCCTGGTGTCTGTATCCATTTGTGCTAAGCCTAATGATGAGAACGTGTATACAAATAATCAATATGGGTTTAAATTAAATTATCCGGCTACGGTTAAGCCTGCCTCGCACGTCCGCTCTTTTTATCACGTAACAAAAGGGTGGTCGCAACTCACCCTGGGAAAATCGCAGCAGGGACAGCATGCGGTAGTGAGTTTTCCACTGGAAAACCGTAAGGGTAAGCAGGGGTTTTATTTTTATGCGGCGTTACGCGTTGGTATAAGTACGCATCCAAAGGATGTTAGCTCCTGTTATCGTAAGCCATTCTATCCGATTGGCCCAGGTACTATTTGTCATTGCCAGAGTAAATTGGCGTTTCATGCGCTTCCCTTAATCAGTATGGGTATGATGCAAGTGATGCAGGGAACGAGTTATCGCATCCGCCATAAGGGTAAATGTTACGCCGTTGAACTGATAGCAACTGGATTAAATGGCCCCCAGTTCAATGCACTGTACGACGAGGCAAAGCAGACAGCCTGCCGTATGATTTATTCGTTTGCTTGGATTAACCATACCTTACCATCCCACTGATAGTGTTCGATCTGGTGTGGGATGCGTCGTGCGTCTACTGTTATCGCTTTATCTTTCCATAAAGGGCTTTTGCCATACAAGGTAGCGGCCGTATGTAGTTTTGCAAATGACATTAAATTGCGATGGGCAAAGGTCATGAACTTATGGGGTGGGTTGAGTTGGTTGAGCATGCCAATCCATAATATCGAGTGATCGTGAAAGGCAATGTGTGAATTCCATAGGCGTAGGACATACACCGCTTTTTGGTGCGGTATTGCTTTGTAGTAAATAGCGGCCGGCGGCTTGTTGTGGTACAACGATTCGAATACCGGCAAATGGTATTGCGGCTTATCGCTAGACAAGCGCTGAATGGTGTCTTTGACATGTTGGTGGCGACTAATGTAGTGCCAATGATGGGCCGTCAGTGTTTTCTCAATGTGTTTGAGATTGCCCGCCCATTGAATATTTAAGGGCTGTGCTATTTTTCCAAAACGATTTAAGCGGTAAATGGGGGTGAATTTAAGCGGGGTTTTCCACCAGGCGTGTTTTGAAATAGTAACTTTTTTATAAAACGGTGTATAGCGGTACCTTGCAATGTGGTAACTAAAGTAGACGTTTCCTGCCCACGTCGCAAAAACAACAATTAACATACAGGTTAACCAGGCCCATTTACTCAGTGACAGTGCCGAGTGTGCGTTGGGTAATCGTTGGTAGCTGATGATCGCTAAGAGCAAAATAGTTAGTCCTAAGAAGATACTAGCAATGATATCGGTAAACCAGTGCGCGCCAAGATAGAGGCGCGAGATGCTGATAAGTGCAATCAATACACCCGTGATCGTATAGATAATGCCGCGGTGATTCTTAAAGCGTTGGCCGGTAAAAAAGGCGAGTAAACCATAGACGACAAGGCTAATGGTTGCATGGCCACTGGGCAGTGAGGAGGCGTGCGAAACGATCATGAAGCCAGGCGGGCGAGGGCTAAAGTGTGCGAGTCTGATGGCATAAACGATGGCGGCGGTGAAAATGGTTGTGAAGCACAGGGTGGTACTGGCGCGCCATTGAGAGGTAAAAATTAAGCCTAAGCTAATAACAAAGGCAATAAACATGACAATGGCAGGCTTACCGAATAACGTGAGCGTGATAAAGAATGCGTCTAGGTGATAGATGCGTGTACTTTGTGCGAGATGAAAGAGAGGTTGGTCAATACTCATCAGTCCAGATTGCAATGCAATGGTAATGAACACAACGGCGCAGAGAATAAGGGACACTAAACAAATGATGAGGCGACTCAATTGAAAATGACAGTCAGGCGCCTGTCGGTTATAGATTAATTTAATGATGAGGTTTGAGGCGCGTCGTTTTTCAAGGGAATCCCAATAGCGATCAATTTGGCGGTGATAAAACGTAGTGATACTGCGGAAGGAGCGTTGGATTAACCAGTAGATAAACCACAGCGCAACGATAATGGCAACGCCGATCACAATATATTCGGTGAGCTGTTTAGGTGGGATTTCCATGGAGAATGCGCCCAGCAAGATACCGGGCAGGCTATAGACGATGGCCCATAAAATGGCGGTGGGCAGGGCGGCAATAATAAAGCGGAACCAAGATAAATGTAAGAGGCCAGCCACCATCGGTATGGCACTGCGCACGGCACCGACAAAACGGCCGATGAGTATGCTTTTACCGCCATGCTTTAGAATGAAGGTTTCACACACTGAAATTATTTTAGGGTGTTTTCTAAAGGGCCATACATCACGAATTTTATCTTTGAAGACACGGCCGGAGGTAAATCCAATAATATCCCCTAAGAAGGCGCCGGCTGAGGCAATGGCAAGCGTCAGATAGCCGGGAATAAGCCCCGCGCCAATCATCGCGCCGACGGCTGTCATCGTGATCGAGCCCGGAATAATCGTGCCAATAATAGGCAAGGATTCCAGTAACGCCACGACGAACGCAAACAGAATACCCATATGCGGATGGTGGTGCAGATAATTAATTGCACTGTTCAAAAGTTGATGCATCATAGTGTCCTAGGGTAGCGGATTTTAATGGAATAGTGAATAGCATGCTTGACAAAATAGCAGCTTCGTTCAAAATTGATGTTATTTGCTGGGGAATATCTGTGCGCCAAATTTTTATTTTAGTTGCCTTGTTGGGAATGGTGGGCTGTGTGTCTCGGCAGCCATTTACACCGCGTATTATCTATAAGCCTATTGGGCTAGATAAAGCGCACATCAAAAAAACACAGCGTTTCATGTGCCAACATTATGGCTATTGCCATCGTGATGTGCAGATAAAGCCGCTTATGATTGTATTGCTTTTGACCGGAACCGAAACACTACATCAAGCGTATCAGCAAAATGTCAGCATGCAGTATATTGTGTCGCGCAGCGGCAAAGTGTATCAAACCATGCCGTCGAACTGGATGGCGCGGCATACCACGGGCCTTAACTATCTAGCAATTGGCATTGGCAATGTGGGTGAGGAAGACGATGCTGATGGATTGACGTCTGCTCAGGCGAACGCCGATGTGTATTTAATTCGCATGCTCAAAAAACAATACCCGGGAATTGAGTATCTCGTGAGCCATAACGAATCATATTGTTTTCGTGAGTTGCCCCTTTGGCGGGAATTGAAAGATGTGCGCTTTAAGCCACGGTTGGATCCTGGTGCCACCTTTATGTCAAAAATCAGAGGGCAGGTGACGCACTTAGATTTGAGAGGGTGTGGCGATTAACATTTTATTCCGATAGACGGGTCTTTATATTTGGTTATACTATTCTCTTGGATCACAAAAATAAGGACCATTTTGATGATTAAAAAAGGAAGTTAATCTAGAAAAGAAAATAATTGTTAGCTTTGCATCATAACAAATTTTGATTGCGTTTTCTACTGCTTCTGCACCAG
>NVSS01000099.1 GCA_002732805.1 Coxiella sp. (in: g-proteobacteria) | reverse complement strand
AAGGTTGTTTTACCCGCACCATTAGGTCCGATCAGGCCCACGATTTGACCTTTGTTAATGGTAAAATTGATATCTTTTAAGGCGTCAACATGACCGTACCGTTTGGCAACATGTGACGCGGTAATTAAACTACTCATCAAAGAGCTCCTTAAGATTGATCGATAGTCGTTTTAATTTTTTTTGTAATTGAGGCCATTCAACTTCGATGACGTATTGCCGTTCGCGGTCGAGTAATTTTTGTTGCGCACCCGCGAGCACTTTCATGCCTAACCCGCGTTGTTTTACAATGATGTCTTCATCCACCAACTCTTGGTAAGCTTTGGAGACGGTCAATGGATTGATTTGATATTCCATGCTCATGTGACGGATTGAAGGTATCATCGTTTCCTCAGCGATGGCGCCCTCAAGTATTCGCGTCGCTATCATCTCTTTTAATTGCAGATAAATAGGCTGTTTGCTATTCCATTCCATGTGAGCTCTCTATGTATTGTTTGGTCCGTAGGGGGTAATCGCCCATATTATAAGGTAAGTGAGGAGTCCGAGACCGCCAATAAAGAGGGATATGCCAAATACGATACGTAACCAAGCAGGGTCGGTATCGAAATATTCGCCTAAGCCGCCACAAACACCAGCGATTCTTTGGTTAGTTCTTGATCTATATAAGGTTTTAGCCATTGCTCTTCTCCAGGTTGGTGTGTTGCATTACCAATACACTATATCGAGTAATATTAACACTGTCAACTCTGGCTGTAATGAATTGATTTGTATGCATGTTAACCAGGCAATGGTTAATTGGTATGACGCGTATAAGGGCACGTGTACCGTTTGGCGAGATTGATTTAAATCGCATCTCGCCTTAGGCGGCTACTTATGCGGGTGTGCCATTTGATGGGGCTGTATCGCTTTATCAAACGCGTCACCACTAAGGTAACCAAGTGCAAGACAGGCTTCACGCAAGGTGGATCCTTCTTTATGCGCTTTTTTAGCAATGTCAGAGGCCTTGTCATAGCCAATCACTGGGTTTAATGCTGTCACGAGCATCAGTGAATTTGTAAGCAGTTCGTTGATGCGTTGTTCATTTGCTTCAATACCATTAACACAATATTTTGTGAATGACTCACACGAATCCGTTAACAAATAGAGTGACTGAATTAAGTTGTAAATCATCATTGGTTTATAAACATTAAGTTCAAAGTTGCCTTGTGATCCTGCGAAACCAATGCCGGCATCATTCCCCATTACCTGAGCACACACCATGGTGATCGCTTCACATTGTGTGGGGTTTACTTTGCCGGGCATGATTGATGAGCCAGGTTCATTAGCCGGTAACGTCAATTCACCAATACCTGAGCGTGGTCCTGACGCAAGCCAGCGAATGTCATTGGCAATTTTCATTAGCGCACAAGCGAGGGTTTTCAATACGCCACTGGCAAGCACGATTTCATCATGTGCGGCGAGTGCTGCAAATTTATTAGGAGCAGAAATAAAAGGGTGTCCCGTTATTTTTTCGATATGGGCACAGGTTTTTTTGGCAAAATCAGCATGGGTATTCAAGCCCGTTCCCACGGCAGTGCCGCCCAGGGCCAAACGATGTAGGTGTGGAAAAAGATCCTTAATCGAACTGAGTATCGCGTTTAACTGAGCCACATAGCCTGAGAACTCTTGCCCTAAGGTGAGCGGAACTGCATCTTGCAAATGGGTGCGCCCAATCTTAACGATGTCTTTAAATTCATCTTGTTTGCGTGCTAAGGCATCACGTAGCGTTGTCACTGCTGGGATTAAACCATTACTGAGCATTTCAACAGCGGCAATGTGCATAGCAGTAGGGAAGGTGTCATTTGATGACTGTGACATATTGACGTGGTCATTGGGGTGGATCGGGTCTTTGCTGCCCAAGGTGCCGTCAGCAAGTTCGATAGCACGGTTTGAAATGACTTCATTGGTGTTCATGTTCGTCTGTGTGCCACTGCCCGTTTGCCAGATGCTTAATGGGAAGTGATCATCGAGCTCGTTGTTGAGTACTTCTTCAGCCGCTTGAATGATGAGCTTGGCTTTATCTTCGGGAAGTTTGCCAAGTTCTAGATTCGCATGTGCCGCTGATTGCTTAAGGATACCAAATGCACGAATAAGCTCAGGCGGCATTTTTTCACGGCCAATTGCAAAGTTAGTCATCGAGCGTGCTGTTTGTGCACCACCATACTGATCCGCCGGAACTTCGACGGGGCCAATGCTATCTGTTTCAGTGCGCGTCTTGGTCATTTTTTATCCTTGTTAAGTTGGTGCCCTGGAAGGGATTCGAACCCCTGACCTGTCCCTTAGGAGGGGACCGCTCTATCCAGCTGAGCTACCAGGGCAAATTCAGATCGAGCTTGTAAGGTGGGATTATAGTTGGCATCCATGCTGAAGTATAGTTATTCGAGGCACTGAAGGGTAGGCATTGCGGCTAACGCCGTCACGGGGAGTGCCTCGCATCGCTCATACCCCAAACGCAAAGTCGCCAAGCTACGCAAAGCGCGCAAAGGTTCATTTAAATTCACACTGTAGAATTTGTAATGATTAATCAAATCTATTTTAGATTAACATTAGCAAAAAATTAAACTCAAAAAAAACCTTTGCGGTCTCTGTGTCTTGGCGGCTTTGCGTTTGAGGTATGAGTGATGCGAGGCGCTCCCCGTGACGGCGTTAGCCGCAGTGCTCCCCCAATATTGTAATAAATGATCATTCGCATCATGAACAACTATCAACAATCTACACATTAATGTTATGATATAAAAAGTGCGCAGCTGTGCGATTAAGGGATAATAAAATGTCGAAAACAATGTGGGCTCTGATTATATTTCTTGTCATTATTTTAGCGGGCACGATCGGCTTCGATATTCTACGTAATCACATGATCGCACAAGCGATGGCAAATTTTAAAATGCCTGCCGTATCGGTAGAGACCATCAAAGCAAAAGCGGAAACATGGAAACCGAAGCTTTATGCTGTCGGTACGCTAAAGGCGGTGAACGGTGTTGAGGTAAGCCCAGAAGTGACGGGGCAGGTAATGGAAATTCATTTTAGATCTGGCGACATGGTGAGGAAAGGACAACCATTGGTGCAGCTGGATGATGCATTCGACTTATCGCAACTTCGTAATGATATGGCCGCGTGGAATTTGGCAAAGGCACAATATCGTCGTCAAGCTCAACTACTAAAGACCGGCGCGACATCGCAACAAGCGGCGGATGAAGCACGCGCTAAGATGGAACAATCTGCTGCCTCGGTGAAGGGCGATCATGTCACCATATCGAAAAAAGATATTCGCGCTCCTTTTGCGGGTAAAATTGGTATTCGTCAGGTGAACATAGGTCAGTATATAAATGCAGGGCAGTCGCTGGTATTGCTGCAATCAATGAAGCCATTATTTATCGATTTTTATTTGCCTGAGCAAGATTTGAAAGAGGTGTATGTCAAACAACAGATAGACTTGACGATTAGCGCCTATCCTAAGAAACTATTTAAAGCCCGTATCATTGCGATCAACTCGGCCGTAAATGAAAGCACACGTAATTTCAAGGTGCGTGCAGAAGCGCCTAATGATACAGGCATGCTGTATCCAGGTATCTTTGCTAACGTGAATGTCATTTTACCGCAGCATAATAATGTGGTGACGATCCCTCAAATTGCAATTGCCTATACACTTTATGGTGATTCGGTATATCTCATCAAACGCGAAAAGGGCAAGGACGGGAAAATGGTTTTGCATGCAGTGCGCCATAATATCACGTTAGGTGAGCAGCGAGGCAATGTCGTCGCTATCTTAAAAGGATTAAAAGTAGGCGATGAAATCGTCAGCGCGGGGCAGGTGAAATTGCAAACTAACTCGGAGATTACCATTAATAACAGCATGGTAATACAGGCGGGAGCGTAACCACGGATGGCAACATTTACCGACATCTTTATCAAAAGGCCGGTGCTAGCCGTTGTTGTTAGCGCATTAATCCTTCTTTTTGGAATTCGCTCATTCTCTGATATGGCCGTGCGTCAATACCCAAAAATGGATAACACCACGATTACCATTACAACGTCCTATCCGGGTGCGTCGGGTGATCTGGTGCAGGGCTTTATTACATCACCGCTTGAAAAACAAATATCGACGGCGAACGGTATTGACTATATGACGTCACAAAGTACCGATGGTACGAGTCAAATCCAAGCATTTATCAAGCTTAACTACGACCCTGAAAAAGCGTTTGTTGATATCATGAGTAAGGTGCAGCAAGTCAAAGGCGATCTGCCGCCAGCATCACAAGAACCCGTTATTATAAAAAGTACCGGTAGCCAGACGGGGATGTTGTACGTCGCTTTTAGCAGTAAAACCCTATCGTCACAACAAATCACAGACTATATTTCACGTGTGATACAGCCGCAAATTGAATCAATTCAAGGTGTGGCTGAGGTTCAAATTCTCGGCGGCAGCGTATTTGCCATGCGTGCGTGGTTGAACCCACAAAAAATGGCATCACTGGGTGTGTCAATGACTGACGTGCAAGATGCACTGAGGAGCAATAACTTCTTGTCAGCAGCTGGTAATACTAAAGGCAAATACATTCAAGTTGCGATCACAGCAGAAACGGAAGCGAAGACCCCCGAGGCATTTCAGCAGCTTATTGTTAAGCGTGGCGACGATGGCGAAATTATTCGCTTAAAAGATGTCGCACGTGTTGAATTAGGTAAAGAAGACTATGACACAAGTGTGTACTTTAACAATACACGCGGCGTATTTATTAGTGTGAGCCCAACACCTGAAGCCAATCCTCTGTCCATGATTACGCAAGTACGCAACTTAATGCCTAAGATTTATAAGCAGATGCCGCCAGGGTTATCAGGCAAAATTGTTTATGACGCCACTAAATTTATTAGCGCCTCCATCAAAGAAGTGATTGAGACAATTTTTGAGGCCGTCATTATTGTCATTATTGTGATCTTTGCATTTTTAGGGTCATTCCGAACGGTCACGATACCGGTTGTCACGGTGCCGCTGTCGTTGGTGGGTATTTTCACCTTTATGAATATGATGGGGTATTCCATTAATCTCCTGACCTTATTGGCCATGGTGCTCGCAATTGGACTGGTGGTGGATGACGCCATTGTGGTGGTCGAAAACGTCTATCGGCATGTCGAAGAAGGTATGGAAGTTTTTGATGCATCCATTAAAGGTGCGCGTGATATTGCAACGCCAATTATCTCCATGACGATTACGTTAGCCGCTGTTTATGTGCCGATTGGATTCATGGGCGGACTGACGGGTGCCTTATTCAAAGAGTTTGCATTCACGTTGGCGGGTGCTGTCGTCATTTCCGGCATTATCGCATTAACGTTATCACCGATGATGTGCTCCAAATTATTTTCACCGACGATGGCACAAACACGCATGGTACGGATCGTCGATGGAACCTTCAGCTGGCTCCGCTCAAGATATGAAAATATTTTACATCATGTGATGAAAGGGCGTTCCGTGATCTATGGTTTTGCTTTTATTGTGTTGCTCAGCTGCTTTTTTATGTTTTTATTTCCAAAACAGGAATTGGCGCCTACAGAAGATCAAGGCGTCGTATTTTTTACGGCAAATACCCAGGCTGATGCTAACATAGACTATGTCGAGCACTACACGGCGCCCATTCCAAAAATGTTTGCAAGTTTACCTTCCTACAGTCATAGTTTTTTAATCAATGTGCCCGGACAAATTTTTGGTGCCGTGATCTTGAAGCCGTGGGATGAGCGCACACAAACTCAAGAGCAGGCGTTCCAGATTTCAAAGCAAAAACTAGGTACTATTCCAGGATTGCAAACGCAAGTGATGCAACCACCTCCATTTCCTGTGGGCGGTAGTTCACTGGGCGTGCAATTTTCATTGACGACGACCAATACCTTCAAGTATCTATATCCGTATTCGCAACGCTTTTTAGATGATGCTATGAAAAGTGGGATTTTCTTGTTTATGTTTAACATGGTGCAATACGATAAACCTGAATTCGATATTAAGCTGAATCGTTCAATGGCATCGCAAATGGGTATCAATATGCACGATGTCGCCAATACGCTCGCCACAGCGTATGGTGGTAACTATACCAATTGGTTTAGTATGTTTAATCGCAGTTATAAGGTTATTCCGCAAGTCCAACGTATGTTCCGCTCCAATATTTATAAATCCATGGATCTCTATCTTCCGACACTATCAGGCGACTTTATTCCGATGTCAACATTTGCACATGTTACGCATCGTACAGGGCCGCAAATGCTGACTAATTTTGCGCAACTCACGGCGGTTGGCTTGATGGGCGCGGTGACGCCGGGTCATACCGTGGGGGATGCTGTTGATTTTGTGCAACAAGAGGCAAAACGTATCTTGCCGCACGATATTTCGTACGATTATATGGGGCAGACACGTTTGTTTGTGCAAGAAGGTAATGCGCTCATGGTGGCCTTTATCTTCTCACTATTAATTATTTACTTGGTATTAGCAGCACAGTTTGATAGCTTAAAAGATCCATTAGTGGTTATGACAACGGTGCCCATGGCCATTTGTGGCGCGCTACTGCCGCTGAACTGGGGGTTGGCAACGATTAACATTTATACCCAAATTGGTTTGATTACGCTAATAGGGCTGATTACCAAGCATGGTATTTTAATTGTTGAGTTTGCCAATACATTAATAGAAGAAAAAAATCTATCCATTGAAGAGGCCGCCATACAGGCTGCTGCTATACGCTTTAGACCGGTTCTAATGACCACGTTTGCGATGATTTTTGCGATGATTCCTTTGCTGATTGCCGAAGGCGCGGGCGCCGCCAGTCGCTTTGATATTGGCCTCGTGATCTCAATGGGCCTCGGTGTGGGTACGCTGTTTACCTTGTTTATTCTACCGGTCATGTACATCATGAAAGGGCGGAATCTCTTGCTATTTTTGTTAACGGTTATTATCGTAGCGTATTGTCTCTTTACGTGGTTCTTTAAGATACTATGATCGATTTTCCCTACAGTTTTCGTCACAGCAAGCGGGCGAAGCAGATTAGTATGCGCATTGTGCCGGATCGTGGGCTCGAGGTGGTGTTGCCTGTTGGTGCCTCCGAAGCGCGTGGCTTACGGTTTCTAAAGAAGCATCAAGACTGGGTAAGAAAGCATGCCGATATGCTTGCGCCCAAACAAATTTTACAGGAGCAGCAACGTTATACCTTAATTAATGAGATTTCGTTTCCGTGTATCGATCAAACCTATAAAGTGCGCTACCTTCAAATGCAGCGTAAGCATATCGATTTAAAACAACCATTGCCGGATGTATTAATTTTTACAGGCGACATTAAAGACAGCCGTTGTTGCCAATCAAAGCTAGATACTTGGCTAAAACAACAAGCAAAAAAACACTTATTGCCGCTGTTAAAACAATTCAGCGATGAAACAGGGCTTATCTACCGAAATGCATCGATACGCATACAGCGTACGCGCTGGGGTAGTTGTTCGGCAGAGGGCGATATTAGTCTAAATGCAAAGTTGCTCTATCAATCTTATGCCGCTGTACGCTATGTGATGATACATGAACTGTGCCATCTGCAGGAACTGAACCATTCCTCACGCTTTTGGCATTTGGTGGGGCAGCATGTGCCTAACTATAAGCAATTAAAAGTGTGCTTAGATTAGCGGGCTTATAAATATAAACGGTGGCTGCTCGTTCCTTAAATTGTTTGCTGCATGCTTAACGAGGATGCTGCAAATTCCCTACCTAACTAAGTTCGCTGTCGATTTTAGGGATAAGCAGCGTGGTGAATCACAAGACCGGCACGCCATGACATATTCCCTTATCAAATTAGTATGTAATCGCTACTATAATACTATATTTGCGACGAGTTTTGATGGAACCTCCGAGTTAGACTCCGCTATGCACGTTTCTCACTGAGGCTTAATAAGAGCGAAGCAGCTGTACTAGTTTCGTCATTTGAGGGCGCATGAGGTCTAAATAAACCAGCATCTTCAGTGTTATTACGCTGGGGTTGATTGTTAATGTCTCGATTGGCAACTCGTTTTCTCTTTCCCTCCTTATTTTTTTTGGCAGCACTAAGCGCGTCGCCTTCTAAGGTGGTTTCAACACCTGTTTTTGCATCAACTAAATCATTCAATTTTCCCACAACACCCCCCGCATGTACTAATAGTGCGCAATATATCACTAAGGCGTATAAATTACAATCTGTAGTGGGCAGATGTGTGTCACAAAAGAAGCTAGGATAA
>NVSS01000098.1 GCA_002732805.1 Coxiella sp. (in: g-proteobacteria) | reverse complement strand
ACCGCTCTAGCAACAGCAACACGCTGCTGTTGACCTCCTGATAATTGTTGAGGAAAGTGTTTTCTTCTGTGCATAATTTGCATTATTATCAAAATTTGATGCAGCGTATTCGTCAGGCAATCCGTGATGAGCGTCTTGATGAATTTGAAATCTAACGCGAGCGAATCTTTTGCTCTTTGCCAAGAATCTCGTTACAATACAGCCTCCTAAAATAGATAGTCTAATATATGAGGTTTTC
Organism: Coxiella sp. (in: g-proteobacteria); assembly: GCA_002732805.1. Classification (GTDB taxonomy): domain Bacteria; phylum Pseudomonadota; class Gammaproteobacteria; order Coxiellales; family Coxiellaceae. Next base: position 8,111 of record NVSS01000098.1, on the reverse strand, counting down.
CTATGTCGTTACTTGGTTTGATTGGAATTTCAACAGCACATGCAGCAACAGCAGTGCCTGCAGCCGCGGGGCAGCACACGGGCTCGGCGAGTTTATTTTCACCGTTAATCATTATGGTGTTATTCATCGTTGTTTTTTACTTTATTCTCATTCGCCCACAAAATCGTAAACGCAAAGAACAAGCGAAATTGATTAGCGATGTGGCACTGGGTGATGAAGTAGTCACTATTGGCGGAATTGTTGGCCGTGTTAGTAAGCTTAAAGATACGTTTATTGAGCTCACCATTGCTAAAGATATGGCAATCACGATGCAAAAATCTTCTGTTGCTAACATTTTACCAAAAGGTACTTTTGAAGAATGAATAAATATCCTGTCTGGCGTTATGTATTAATTCTTGTCTTAATTGTATTTGGCGTTGTCTATGCGTTGCCCAATTGGTATGGCGATGATGCTGCCGTTCAAATTAGCATAAAGGGCGGCGCTACGATTCCAGTGGGCACGACAGTTAAGCTTCAGCAAGCATTAAAACAGAGTCAGATAGGTTATAAGTCTGTCGTAGAAAAAGATGGTGCCATCCTGGTGCGTTTGACGGATGCAGATACGCAAGCAAAGGCTCAGGATGTTATTCAGGCGGTATTAGGTAATAAGTATACGGTTGCACTGAATTTAGCACCACGTACACCCCAATGGTTGCAGTCCATTGGTGCACAACCGATGAAACTGGGGCTGGATTTACGCGGTGGTATTCATTTTCTTTATCAAGTCGACGTTAAGGCGATGATGAAAGAGCGTATCAAGAGTGATATGCATTCTGTAGGAGACGAACTGCGCAGTAATATGATTCGTTACACGAGTATCTCACCGCTGGGCGAAAATGGTTTTCTCTTACGTTTTAGCAATGAAAATGCGCGTGATCAGGCGCAAACCTTACTTAAAAAAGATTTCCAGAGCTTTAACTTTATGCCAGGTCAGCAGGGATCCACGTATACATTAGCGTTAACGATGATGCCACAAGCCTTGCAGCAACTAAAAGAGACAGCAGTCTCTCAAAATATTACGGTGCTGAATCGTCGTATTAATGCGCTGGGTGTTGGCGAATCAATGATTACACAACAAGGGGTTGATCAAATTAGTATTGATTTACCAGGCATTCAAGATACCGCACGCGCTAAACAATTGTTGGGAGCGGTAGCGACAGTACGTATGTTATTGCAAGATACTCAGCATGATGCGGAAACAGCAGCACGCACCGGTATTGTACCCTTCGGTGATACGCTATATCGCTTTCAAGGGCAGCCTATTTTACTTAAAAATCAGGTGGTTCTATCGGGAAGTTCAATTACGTCAGCATCAACCGGATTTGATCAATCAGGACGACCGGCGGTCAACATCACGGTGTCGGGCGACAACGTTAGTTACTTTAATAAAATAACGGGCGCTAATATCGGCCAACCGATGGCGACTGTTTTCGTGCAAACTATTACCGATAAAAAATTGGTGAATGGCAAAATTGAATTGCATTCACGCAATGTTGAAAAAATCATTAACATTGCAACGATTAACGGGGCCTTGGGACGTAACTTCCAAATTATGGGATTGCAGTCACTTGACTATGCGAAAGATTTAGCATTACAGCTCCAGTCGGGTGCATATGTGGCACCGTTGGTACCGGTTGCTGAGCATGTCGTTGGGCCGTCGATGGGGCAACACAATATTGAAATGGGTGTGCGTGCTTGTGAGGTGGGTTCACTGCTGGTGTTCATTTTCATGGCCTTATACTACCGTGTGTTTGGTTTGGTAGCGGATACAGCACTGATATTAAATGTGGTCTTCGTCGTTGCGATACAGTCCTTGTTAGGGTTTGTAATGACCTTGCCCGGTATTGCTGCCTTGGTATTAACCGTGGGCATGGCCGTTGATGCGAATGTACTGATTGATGAACGTATTCGAGAGGAGCTGCGTCTGGGGATGTCGCCTCAGGCAGCGATTGCAGCAGGGTATGGACGTGCATTTACGACCATTGTCGATGCTAACGTAACAACATTGATTGTGGCAGCGGTGTTATTTGCGCTAGGTACGGGAGCCGTACAAGGGTTTGCAGTAACGTTAACAATTGGTTTGTTGACCTCGATGGTCACGGCAATCTTCTTTACGCGTGCGTTTATCAATTTGATTTATGGCCGCCGAGAGAAGTTGAAGCAATTATCAATTGGCATAAAGGTATAGAGAGAGGCATATGGAATTTTTTAAAAGTAATACCCAAATCCCCTTTATGCGCCAACAAAAAATTGCGGGCATTTTCTCTGCGATTATTATTATTGCGTCCATTGTTATCATATCAATTTATGGCCTTAACCTCGGTTTAGATTTCACGGGGGGTAACCAACTTGATGTGAAGTTTGTGAAACCCGTTGATGTCCAATTAGTGCGTGAAACGCTTGAGAAATCAGGGTTCCCACAAGCTGAGGTTTCTAAGTACAATACCAAACAGCTTTCAGTGCGGGTAGGATTACACCCTGAAATGTCGACAGCAGCACTGAAACTAAAGCTGATAAATGCATTGCCGGCTGACATCGATAGCTCGAGCTTTCAATCCATCGGCGCGTCGGTAGGTAAGCAATTATGGTCCAATGGTATTTTGGCGATTGTAGTGTCACTGATTGGTACGATGCTTTATATCGCGATTCGTTTTGAATACCGGTTTGCGTTAAGTGCGGCAGTGGCATTAATCCATGATCCGCTGCTTATTTTTGGCATATTTTCTTTGTTTCACATTGAGTTCAATATGATTGGGCTAACGGCTGTGTTGACGGTGATTGGTTATTCGCTTAACGATACAATTGTAGTCTATGATCGCGTACGTGAAAATTTCCGTAAAGTACGTAAAAAAACGCCGAGCGAAGTGATGGACCTTTCGATTAACCAGACGTTATCACGGACCATTATGACCTCAGGATTGACGATGTTAGTAGTGATCGCCTTGTTGTTCTGGGGCGGCCCTGAAGTACATAACTTCTCGATTGCATTGGCGATTGGTATTGTTATTGGTACGTATTCATCGATCTATGTCGCGGGCTCCATGGCGATTGCGCTGGGCTTAACCCCCGGTAATCTAATAGCCTCGCAGAAAAAATTCGATGATGGTATGCCGTAGTTAAGGCACTGCGGCTAACGCCGTCTCGTCAATACCATGCGTCGCTCATACCTCAAACGCAAAGCCGCAAAGGCTCTAAGACGCAAAGGTATTTTTGAATGTTATCTTTTGTCAATTGCTTATGAAAAATATAAATTTATAGCTTAAATTAACCATAACAAATTTTATAATTTAAATTAAAAAATGCCTTTGCGTCTTAGAGCCTTAGCGGCTTTGCGTTTGAGGTATGAGTAATGGATGGCGCGAGCGTAGACGGCGTTAGCCGCAGTGCTTTAAATAGTGGCGCCAAACTTACAGTACATAAGGCGCCGTCACACATGATTTGGGCTGTTTCTATTGGGTTAAATGACCTCAATTGTGTTATTACTTTTATACCAATGCTTTCGTACGTGTCAATTCGTTATATTTATTTTGCTGTGGAGGGATACTCTGGAAAGTACGTGCTGATCATGCGCGCATAGTGATCCAATAAATTTTGATGTTGCTTCAATGCTTCTTTTAAAGGGAAGTTCCAGGGTGTAAAGAGAATCGCGCCCACGGTCGCACAAATCGCGGCGTCGATGGAATATGCGTTCGTACCAAAGTAAAAATCGTGGCTGCCGAGTTTAGTCGCTACTGCATTAAGGTCGGCTATTGTGAGTTTATAGATATCCTCAATCGTGTGGCGTCCCAACCCTTGTCCTATGAGTTGCTTATTGACAGAACGTAAGGCTACTTTTGGCGCGACATTTTTCAGTGGAAAGGACATTTTAGAAAAAAGGAGGTTTTTCCAAGTTGGCCAACCAGCAGGATCGACCCAGCGTGAATAAACAATCCCCCAATATAAGTGTTCCTCCAGCAATCGGCGTAGTGCTAAGGCATCGGCTCGTTGTAGGTCGGAGAGCTCTGCATCAATGTTATGGCCATTCTGTTGCAGGTGGTCAATGATAAGACCGCTATCATATATTTGTTTTCCGTCAATATCGATAAAGGGAACTTTGCCCAGTGGCGCATGACGCGAAACATCCACTTTGCCCGTTTTTTCATACTTAATTTTTGCCATACGTAAGAAGCATTCAAGCTTCATACAAAAAGGGCTCAAGTTTGGAATATACCTTGGGTTTGGAAATTGGTGCAGTATAATTGATGACATATCCGTGTCCCCTTAATTATTTTATTTTTGAATGCAGTCAAGCAGTGCAGGGTGCGTATACACATTACCCGCGACAATATTGCCACTCGTTAAATAATCCGTATTGCCTGCGCAATCGCTAACAAAACCACCGGCTTCTTTAATCATTAAAACGGCGGCTGCCATGTCCCATTCTTTTAAGCCAAATTCCCAGAACGCATCGAGACGTCCGCAGGCTACGTAGGCAAGATCAAGCGCGGCTGCGCCAGCACGACGAATATCGGAGACGTCAGTAAAGACATTAGCAAATGTTTTTAAGTACATTTCTTTTTGTTCGGGTTGACGAAATGGGAAACCGGTGCCGACTAAGGCATTTTGCATTTTACGGGTGGTGCCAATGCGGATACGACGGTTGTTTAAGTGTGCACCTTTACCTTTAACGGCGGTAAACAGTTCTTGGCGGACAGGGTCATAGATACAGCCCATCTCGAGCTGCCCTTTTTTCTTTAAGGCAATCGAAATGGCGAATTGCGGAAAGCCATGCACGAAGTTCGCCGTGCCGTCCAGCGGGTCAATGACCCAGCACATATCCTCATCTTTGGGGAGGTGACCCGCTTCTTCACTAATAATGCTATGGCGCGGATAGGCCTTAGTGATATGTTCAATAATTTCTTGCTCAGCGAGTTGGTCGACTTGAGTCACCAGGTCATTACGGCCTTTTTCGGTTACTTCAATTCTATCGAGTTGGTCGGCAAAGCGCATAATGACACGGCCAGATGCGCGAGCGGCTTGTATTGCTATATTTAAAAATGGATTCATGCCGGGAATTATATAGAGGTGTTTGAAATTTGGCAACAATATCGTAGAATACATGCTTTTGGATATACTATTATATGTCAGTGCGAATTATTCTTACTTGTCCTAGTCACCCAGGTAACATCGGTGCCACCGCAAGAGCCATGAAAAACATGGGGTTATCGGAATTATATCTTGTAGCACCTAAGGATTTCCCCTGTCATGACGCAACGGTGCGTGCCTCTGGGGCAGATGATATTTTGGAAAAAGCGCAATGTGTGGACAGTTTAGAAGACGCATTAGCGGGCTGTCATAAAGTATTTGCCACCAGTGCACGGTCACGTCGTCTGGAATGGCCGTTATGTACGCCACGTGAAGCGGCTGAAAAAATAAAATCATTAGGCGCACATAAGAGTGCCATCGTGTTTGGGCGTGAATCAAGCGGCCTTACCAATGATGAGCTGTCGCTTTGTCATTATCATATCCATATTCCCACAATAGATGAGTTTAGCTCGCTTAACCTATCACAGGCCGTTCAGGTGATTGTTTATGAGCTTTTTGTGGCAATTAGCGGTGAAACACCGGTGGTAATCGATGATGAAGATGTATTAGCTTCCGCTGATGAGCTGCATGGATTAACTGAACATTTACGCCAGACAATGACAGCCGTACAATTTTTAAACCCAAACCAACCTCGTAAATTAATGCTGCGTCTTAGAAGATTATTTCAGCGCGCTGATACCACCAAAACAGAAGTAAATATTTTGCGCGGATTTTTGACAGCCATTGATCAGCGTATTGATTAATATTTATGTTTAACTGTTTAATATAACTTATAAAAAATTGTTCCAATACGATACAGATCAAGATTCGAGTAGCTTTAAATAAAAAATAGGTTATAATATCAATCCGCTACAGGATGTACATTTATTTTCAACGTTTAACGTAAAGGTGTCTTAATGAAAAAGCGTGATTATATGGCTAAAGATGAACCCCTCATTCCTGCATCAAAATCATTACCCGAGTTAACACTCAAGGTGTTTGTTTTTTCCATTATTCTATCTGCTTTTCTAGCCGCATCAAATGCGTACTTAGCACTTAAAATAGGAACCACCATTTCTGCTTCAATTCCAGCGTCCGTGTTGGCGATTGGTATTTTACGTTTCTTTAAAAACTCGAACGTGCTCGAGAGTAATATTATTCAAACGGCCGCCTCAGGCGGTGAAGGGGTGGCGGCAGCCGTTGCCTTTACACTACCCGCGATGGTGTTACTGCATATTTGGACCTCGTTCCCTTATTGGGAAGTGGTTGCCATTACCGCATCAGGTGGTGTCCTGGGTGTGCTTTTTTCAGTACCCTTACGTCGTGTGATGCTGAACTTGCCGGCGTTACGATTCCCTGAAGGAACGGCCATTGGTAACGTACTTAAAGCCAGTACGCAAGGTACGGCACAAATGAAATTATTAGCGCAAGGTGGCGCGGTGGGTGCGTTATTCTCATTTGCGCAAAATGGCCTGCAGGTAATTGGTAGTCAGATGAATCTCTGGACCCGAGCAGGAACCGCTATTATAGGTATGAACATCGGGTTTTCGCCAGCACCCTTAGCAGCGGGTTTTATCGTTGGCTTTGAGGCAGGGTCGAGCATCTTGATCGGTTTCATTGGTGGCTGGTTGCTTATTTTACCGCTTATTGCACAACACATGGGTGGTATGCACGGTACGGGCTCTATTTATGATTATGCCATGAAGCTATGGTCGGCAAAATTGCGTTATGTCGGTGTAGGCGTCATGTTAGTTGGTGGTGTGTGGACCTTAGTACGGTTATTGAAACCCGTAATCGATGGCATGAAGGTATCATTCAGTTCGGTCAGCAAGATGAACAAGGGTAAGAGTCGTACGTTGCGTACTGAACATGATATGTCTATTAAGTTAGTGCTCATCGGTACGGTAGTGATTGCCGTCTTATTTTTCTTTCTCGTCATGCATTTCTTGAATGCACAACACCTTATGTTGGCACACAGTCATCTATTGGCAATTGCAATGGTGACGGTGATCTATTTGGTATTGATTGGGTTTGTATTAGCAACGATATGTGGCTATTTTACGGGGCTGATTGGCTCTACTAACAATCCGCTTTCAGGTATCCTGATCATTGCATTATTGGTTATTGGTGCGATCTTTATGATCATGGTGCCTCATTCCAATACGACAGGTGAGGGCAAAATTGCCGGGTTAATGATTCTTATTACGACGATTGTCGCAACAATTGCTTCAATCTCAAATGAAAACCTGCAAGATTTGAAAGCGGGGCACATGGTGGGTGCCACGCCTTGGAAGCAGCAATTCATATTGATTGTTGGTGTTATTACCTCCGCTTTAGTGATCGGCCCTGTCTTTGAAATGCTTTTCCAAGCTTACGGTATTGGCGGCGTCTTCCCACACCCAGGTATGGATCCATCACACATGTTAGCAGCACCACAAGCAGGCTTGATGGCGGCTGTTGCGAAAGGATTGCGTAGTCATCAGTTGCCTTGGCACATGATTGAGCTGGGTGGTATTTTCGCTGTTGTTTGTATTTTTGCCGATGAATACCTTAAGCGTTTCCATAATAAGCGTGTTGCTGTGTTAGCGGTTGGCCTGGGTGTTTATTTACCGCCTGAGATTACAACGCCGGTTATTATCGGTAGTTTGATTAATCTTTTCGTGCGGATGGCGATTGCAAAAGTGAAAGATAACAAAGAAAAAGTTGCCGAGAAACTCGATAAACAACAGTCCGCTACGATGTTAGCCTGTGGCCTGGTTGCCGGAGCGGCCATTATGGGTGTCTTGTTAGCGGTACCCTTTATGTTGTTAGGTAGTGCGGATGCGTTGGCGATTGTGCCTGCGAGCTTTTTACCGATTGCTAACGTCATCGGTTTGGTCGGTTTGATGGCATTGGTCTACTGGATATGGCGTACGGCGAGTAAATAATTAAGGACGATTAGATGGCGCAACAGATCTATTTGGATTATATGGCGACGACGCCTGTTGATCCGCGTGTGATGGAGGTCA
>NVSS01000097.1 GCA_002732805.1 Coxiella sp. (in: g-proteobacteria) | reverse complement strand
AACGCAGCGTTCGGCAAAAAAAGTAGCTATACAAAGGCATTTAAGCGCACCTATCGCCTCCCCCCGAAGGCAAGAAATGGTGAAGCCCCCGTATACGACAGGGCGCTAGGAACGGACTTCGCTAGAATGATGGCTACACAATTTCAGCTGGAAAAAACCGATAGGTGGTGGACCATCGATTTCATGCCTGCACTTGGTACAGGCTGGCTAGGCTTTGTAAAAGAAAAGTATAACACGGCAGCCAAGACGCCACGTTGCTCAGATCCATTCAAAGCTACTATAGGCGTGATAGCAACAAGCATGACCTATACGATTTCCATGGACCACGATCAGGAAATTACTGACTCAAGCGGGGCGTCTTTACATGATGGATATACCAAAATTCTGAAAGCTATTCTTCAAACACATGCAGGCGAAAACACAACTAAACTAGCGAAAGAGTGCCTTCAGAAATTCATGATTCCCGTTGTGATTAACTTGATTTCAGTTCTCCAGTGCAGCTTTAAGACACGTCACGAATCTGAATTTGCGTTTTTAGATATAAAGGCAAACGCTAGAACTCAATACGATGAAGCGCGGAAAGCGTCTACTGGCTGTTTTGGATGCTGCTCCACACCTGATGATACAAAGCTCATGCAATTAAAGGAGGATTACGGTGACCATGGAATTTTCCGTAACGTGCCTGCTGGAGGTAATGACATGCTTAAACATGTTACCAAGGAAGCTAAGAAATATAAATAGCTGCTTACTTTAAGCAACCACACAGCCTACATCCCCGGTCATTTGGCCGGGGTGTTTTTGTGACTTAAGATGGGCTCGCTCACAATCCTCTAAGCTACTGGGGCACAGCAACTTTAGTGAAGCACTTTCTTAACGTCTCATGCCCCGCCACTCGAAGACGCGGCGAAAACAAATGCAACCCCATGAACGTACTGTTTTTCACAAGCTGGGCAGCTAACGCTATATTATTTGGGTCTTCTGACTCTTTAATAAGGGCAAGCGTCTCATCTTCAGTTGTTCTTAAAATACGGTCAAGCACCGCGCCGCTAGCTTGGCTTGATCTTGATTCAAGTGAAACGGATTCGCCAAGCAAGCCATAATCGGGGTTTAATAACACACGCACCAATGCAGAGGTAAAATCAGCAGCGCGCGCGCTTGTATTAGCATTAAAGAACTCCATACATAGCTTACAAGCATCTTCAAAGGTCGGTGCCGCGTTAACTTCTACTATTAATGCAGCTTCCTCCTCAACCTTGCCTCGATTGTAGAATAGGAGGGTATTCACACTTCCAACACCTTCACGAGATTTTCCAAACAACGTATTTGCCACGTTCATCTGTTTCTTCAAAATAGCTAGCTTGTCCTTGCCTTCTTGCTCTAATGCAGCGATAGAAAAACACGTTTTGTTATAGCACTTCTGATCCGTTTCTAACTGTTTTTTTGCACTATTATGCAGACCTTCTTTACCTTTAATACGCTCATCATGATTCGTGATTTCACTTTCTAGTTTCAGGATCTCCTGCGCATTGACAGACAGTATTTCTTGTACGCTCTTAGACAATGGTCCCAAATAGCCCTTTAGCTGCCCCCTGATACCCGCGCCTTCACTCTTTGAGACCTTTTCTACAATTTCATCAAATTCAGATACAGTAGCCTTGTCTTTTTCGTTTAACGCTACCTTGTCACCACTGTCTCGTAATAAACCTTTATATTGGTCCCTGACCTCCCTAGGAATAGCCAGAAGATCGAGCTCACTGCATAGTGTCTGATGCTCCTCGTGTGTCAGTTCCTCTGTATTTGGCCGACGTAGCAAGCTAGTCAACCATGGCGCCTTACATGTTACTAAATTTTGTGATGTTGCTTGCTGAGAGTCACCAGTTTCATTATCAATCACCTCCTCTTCTTCATTCGCCTCGGCCTCTTCATTCGCTTCGACTTCTTGAGGCACAGGATCATCTAGTGTAGCTCTCCAGCATCCTCTTAATACATCAGAAAAGAAACCGCTGTTCTTATTTACAAAATCATTTAAACGCTCTTCTATGCCATCAGCACTGTAACGAGGTGCGCTACCAGGCTTGTCGGCAAATAAATTGATAAAGCCAGTCAGCTTATTTTTAGCAGCAGGTTTTAGATTCGCTCCGACAATAAGCTCAATCACTTTATCCTTAAGACGAAGATCCAAATGCCCACCTTGGATCAAGCTCCTTTTCCATGCCCCCATCAACGCGGAAAATGTTCCCGCATCAATGTCGTCATCTGTCCTTTTAATATAATAATTCAATGCCGTATTACATGCTCGCAGCATAACTTTCTTGTACGACGCCCAGGTCAGGTCCGGGTGAGAAGAATTAGCTGACTTAAGCCCAAGGATCTTGAAAATCACAAGCGTGCGGCCACGACCAGCTTCATTTGCGTTAGGACCAAGTAATTTGAGTAACGGCTCATCATAGGATTTCTTTTTGATAAAGTCATCCCTTACTTTGTTTAATTCTGCAATCAGACTTATCTTAAAGGGTTTAACGATTTCAGTAGAATACTTATTTTTCTTTTTCTGTTCCGTTTCAAGCTCTTGCTTGGCATTTTTTTCTTTACCATTAGCTAGCGCTCGTTTCTCAGTCGCTTGCGCCAGTTCCTGCATCAAAACAAATTTTTTCCTAAGGATCTCATCATGCTGACGAGAAAAAGTATCATATAACGTCTTAATATCATCAATATTCACTGACATAACCACCTACCCCCTTTTAGATGAATTCGACATGTGATCTTGACGCCTCAAGTGGTCACTTAATGGGCATCACATCATCGAATAGTGCAATCAAGGGCACGCCCTTGGTTCGAGCATGAATTATACTGAAGTAACTATTTATCTGCAACATGAAACCGCCTATTCGCTATATTTCACGCGGGTTTTAACGTATATAGGTAGTGAACCGTACAAGCCATTTGCGAGATATCCGTATTATGTCACACTGTACGCTTCTAGGATTCATTACAAGGAGTGCCTCATGCCACATTCTCTGCGCCCATCTTACTTGCCGTGGGCGTTATCGCAACCGTCAGCGCATTTGCTGTCCCCCCAAACAAGTCTATAAGCGGAAGCACCACGATACTACCCGGCAAAACCACGACGCTTACACTTACTTCCGGCATCACAAAAACAAGCAAATACCTGACCACCTTTCTCACCGGCGTAAAACTACAACATTTAGAAGCAGACACAGAGAAGTATTATGTACCATACATCATGCCGAATGCTACGTACCAATATAATACCTGTTGTATTTATACGACAGCAGGCTCATCAATTAAGACGGACTACCCACGCTACTTATTTCCCGCTAAAGGCTCGAGGCATCTCTTTCCATATACCTAGCGCCACAACTACAACGGCACACTCGCTGATGACACACAAAACAATGATTCAATCCACGGCAAAAATAGCAATTTTTGCGATAACGTAAAGCCAACTGGCGCGTCGTCGTCTCATTATGAGTTACGCTGTGCCGTTTGCTCACCAAAAACCACACGCTCGTCAAAAGGGGTGGCCGCAACCTGTAAAAACTTTACCCCTAAATGCCAGATAAAACTGACTAGCAAAACGAAACAAACCATTCATTACTATTGCGGCCAAGGTGTAAAAAAAGGCAAGGACAATGATTTTGGTGGCTCACAAATAGCCGCTAGCGTAAACTAAGCGCCTTTATGATTGCGCTAATTAACCGCGGGCCCTGGTAAACAAGCCCACTATAAAGCTGGATTAAATCAGCGCCTGCGGTGAATTTTGCATGGGCACTTACAACACTGTCAATGCCACCCACACCAATAATCGGCAGCCTATCGCCGGCTATTTTCTTCACTTCAGCCACGGTATCTGTCGCACGTTTCGCCAACGGCTGGCCACTCAATCCACCCGCTTCATCAGCATGTGACAATCCCTCGACACCCTCGCGTTTTATAGTAGTATTCGTTGCAATAACACCGTCAATATGATGTTTTAACGTGACACGTAGGAAAGCGTCAAGCCCTTCATGAGGAAAATCGGGTGATATTTTAATTAATAGCGGGACGCGTTTTTTGAATTGTTGTTGTAGTTGATCGCGCGCTGAATCCAGCGCGCCTAATAATACATCGAGCTGCTCTTCTGCATGTAAGTCACGTAATCCAGGCGTATTGGGCGATGAGATATTAATCGTAATGTAATCGGCGTATTGATACACTTTTTTAAGGCAAATTAAGTAATCCTCATGCGCGCTATCGTTCGGTGTTTCTTTATTCTTTCCGATATTAACACCCACAATACCTGGCACTGTACGCGCTTGTAGACGCCCCACTAAGTAATCAACGCCTTTATTGTTAAAGCCCATCCGATTGATAATCGCGCTTGCTTTAGGTAGACGAAACAAACGTGGCTTGGGATTTCCCACTTGCGGCAGCGGCGTTACCGTACCCACCTCAACAAACCCAAAACCCAAACCAAACAGCGCATCAATGCATTCACCATCTTTATCCCAGCCTGCAGCGAGTCCCACACGATTAGGGAATGTTAGCCCCCATAATTCCAGTGGATGCTGAGATTTTGTTGCGGCTTTTTTACGGCCAAACGCATTCAACGCACGTCGCGTTAATTGATGTGCCTTTTCGGGATCCAATAAAAAAATAAGGGGCCGTAACAATCGATACATAACTTATTCAACCGTGCATTCAACGGCCCAAGCACGCATCATGGCATTTCCGCCTTTGAGATTTTCAAAGGATACCTGACGTACTTCAACACCATAATTATTATTCTGCAATTCCAGCATAATAGGACCGAGCCATTCTGAGATATCGCCGGTTTCAGTGAGCAATGGAAAAATACGCACCTCTTCAGCAACACGACATAATTCCAATACCACCTGCTCTGGGCGGCAATCATTATGTGCATGGCCATTAAAAACATAATCCGAACACAATGCCAATTGAAATTGATGCGTCTCATAAGGCAAATTAGGCATCAACACGCGCTCATAGCGCCCCTGCCCTTTGGCTGCTGCATAATCCTCAAGAAAACGCGCCTGATTGCGTTGCCACATCTCAAAAACAAATTCCAAGCCGTCTTTGCCTTTTTGCAATAGATCATCAGCATGCTGTGTGAGGTATTCTGAATTCAACGCAAATAGCTTATCGGCATAGGCCTGCATCTCTGTCATGTCTTTGGCGTAGATGGCATCGCCACTCACCACGTGCTTTGCCTCAGCATGCACTTCGGCATTAAAGCTCGAAATACTACCCGGGAAATCCAGGATGCTTTTTTTGAAGTCTTCAGGCTTAAGGTCAAACATCTGTTCGTATTCTTCCAGGCCATGAATCCAGCCGGGTATTACTTCATGTTTAGACATCGAGTTCCTCCATTTAGCCAAACAACTTGACAAAGCACCCCGCAACGTCAACTATGCGGAATAGCATTAATTCACTAGCTTAGGAGATATCAACAGATGATTCAAGGGATGACGTATAAACTTTCAGAAACTGTTACCTTACTTCGCGATGCTGTTTATCAATTCGCCAGCGCAGAAATTGCGCCATTAGCGGCAGAAATTGATATCAGCAACAAATTTCCGCGCCAACTGTGGCCTAAATTGGGTGAACTTGGTCTGCTAGGTATCACTGTTGACGAGGCGTATGGCGGCTCAAATATGGGTTATATAGAGCACGTGATCGCAATGGAAGAAATCAGTCGTGCGTCTGGATCAATCGGCTTAAGCTACGGCGCCCACTCGAATCTCTGTGTGAATCAAATTCATCGCTTCGGCACGACTGAACAAAAACAGCGCTACCTGCCCAATTTATGTAATGGTCAATTTGTTGGCGCACTCGCCATGAGTGAAGCAAATTCCGGCTCTGATGTGGTCAGCATGAGTCTTGCAGCCGTTGATAAGGGTGATCACTATATCTTAAACGGCACTAAAATGTGGATTACCAACGGCCCCGAAGCAGACGTCGTCATTGTCTATGCTAAAACAGATACAAAGGCCGGCTCACGTGGCATTACCACCTTTCTCATCGAAAAAGGCATGGCCGGCTTTAGCACCGCCCAAAAACTTGATAAACTCGGCATGCGTGGCTCAGACACTTGCGAACTCGTCTTCAAAGACTGTCACGTCCCCAAAGCTAATATCTTGGGTGAATTAAACAAAGGCGTAAACATCCTCATGAGCGGGCTTAACTACGAACGCGTCGTGTTAGCAGCAGGCCCTATTGGACTGATGCAAGCCTGCCTTGATCTCGTATTACCCTATATCCAAGAACGCAAACAGTTCGGTAGCCCCATCGGTGACTTCCAACTAATCCAAGCTAAAATTGCCGACATGTATACACACCTGAATGCGGCGCGCGCCTACTTGTATCAAGTGGCTCAAGCCTGCGACGATGGTTCCGTCACCAATCGTGATGCGGCTGCCGTCATTTTATTTGCTTCTGAAAATGCAACGCAAATGGCACTGCAAACGATTCAATGCCTCGGCGGTAATGGCTACATCAATGAATTTCCTGCCGGGCGTTTATTACGAGACGCAAAACTTTATGAAATCGGTGCGGGCACCTCAGAGATAAGACGCCTGATTATCGGCCGCGAAATAATGAAAGAGCTGTAATGCATGAAAAAAGAATTTAAAAAAGCCATAGCGGGTAGCTATATTATAGATGTCATCGAATACCTCGATTGCCATCAAATATTAGATAGTAAACAGCTACTCGCCGAGCACAGCATTAAGTTCGAGCAGCTTTCTTCCAATCGTTATTTCTTAACCCGCGATCAATACATTGGCTTGATGACGGCTATTCTTAAACAGGTTGATCGCAATGACCTGATCCAATACCTCGTTTCTAAATTACATATTACGCAACATGGCTTGGTCGGCCTGCTCAGCTTATGCAGCTTTAATATTCGTCAAGCACTTAAAATGGTTATTCGTTTTTACACCTTGCGTACGCATCTGGTTACGATTGAATTTAGCGAAACAGAAACAGATGCGATCATTCGTGTGACACCAACCTATGAACTCCATGATACCGCTGCCTTTACGGTTGAAATGGCATTGGCTGCGATGCACACCGCAAAACAGCAAATTTTAAATATAGACAATCCCTCCGATAGACTGTGTTTTTCACACGATGGCGATACTGATCAACACTTCATGACGGACCGTATCACCTACAACAGCCCGTATAATGCGCTTATATTTCCGGCAACAGATCTTGACCATAAACTCAAAAGCACCGACAAAGCCACCTTTGATTTGCTGTCAGAACAATGCGAACAGTTATTGCCTTCGGATGAAAGCAATGACATCACCAGCCGTGTTAATCGGCACCTCCAACAATGTGCTGAAGGTTTTCCAACCCACACTCATATTGCAGAGCAATTAGCGATGTCACCACGCACCCTCAGTCGCCACTTAAATGCGGCGGGGCACACCTACCAAAAACTATTAGATCAAGAACGCATAAAACGTACCAAACAATTATTATTAGACACCGATTTAAGCGTCACTGAAATCGCCATGTACCTCTATTTCACGGATGCCTCACACTTAACCAAAATTTTTAAACAGTACACACAAAAAACGCCGCGCCAATACCGTAACATCCACTAGGTCATTTCATGGAAGCACACTTTGCTTTTAGCTTAATGGAGCCCCTTGTAAACCGAATGAAATGCGAAGGCCTGTGGGATAGCCTAGATCCGCTTGAATATAAGCGATTAATGGAAAGTCCACCCTGCTGGGAGATTACATTTAAACCGGATAGAACGGACAAACGAAAACAAACATCACTGCCTACTATTGTGTACCTATTTACAGCCTTACTCATCGGCGTCGTTGCCTTGCTATATGCCACTGCCTCGACTGATGATCAAGAGAAGCTCAGTCTTCGTCTGTAAATCTAATATAGCACGCCATGTCTGCGCTTTTTTTTGACGGCACTACCCAACGATTGCCGTAAATGATAGAGTGACCCACGACATTTCAAGACAAAAGGGAATTCTATGGCATCTGACGAGATTGTTATCATTAACGCGTATCGTACACCGATCGGCAGTTTTAATGGTTACTTTAAAAACACCCCCACACCTGAATTAGGTAGTTATCCAATCCATGCCTGCTGGGAAAGCGCTCAAATCACACCGGACAAAATTGATGCACTGGCCATGGGCTGTGTACTGGCGGCTGGGCTGGGCCAAGCGCCAGCACGTCAAGCGGCGCTTCAAGCCGATCTCCCAACCAGCACGCCTTGTGTCACCGTCAATAAGATGTGTGCATCCGCACTGCAAGCCATCATTCAATCACACGATGCCATTAAAGCCGGCACGCACAACGTGATGATCGCAGGCGGCATGGAAAACATGACG
>NVSS01000096.1 GCA_002732805.1 Coxiella sp. (in: g-proteobacteria) | reverse complement strand
TATGCTTCTTTTGCTTTATCAAAACTATTCTTAGCAACATAACCCTTTTTAAATAATTTTTGCTGTTCGGATAATTGTTCGCGCGTCAAAATAAGTTGTGCTTTATTTTGTTTAATCAATTGTGCTAACCCTTGCGGATCAATTTGATAGATCGCCTCACCTTGTTTCACAAGGTGTCCCGAGTCCACTAATTTCCTGAGAACCTGCCCCGCCACTTGCGCGCGAATCGTGACGCCTCGTACAGATGAAACGGTGCCCGTTGCAAATACAATATCAGGCCAATGTTGCATCGTTGCCGTTGCAAAACGTACGGCGGCAGGTGGTGGCACGAACGCTACCGCCGGCGCTGGCTTATTTTTGTAGTGGCCGTACAAAATAAGAGCTGCAATAATAGCTACTATCAGTAAAAAGAACGTATATTTTTTCCAATTTTTCACAATATTAAACCTATGAACCTAATGACATCAAATGAATTGATAGTGTACGAGATATAGAATAAATATGGAATATTTAATTTTTGAAATAGTATTAACTTGGATTTTCTAAACTTAAGCATCCTGAATTATAATCATAGGCAAATATTTCGGCATAACGCCCCCAATCAATCACCGTCGTCAGCACTTCTTCTGATGCTTGCTCACTTAAGTTTTGTTCGAGCTCTTTTAAGAATATGTTTTCATTGACCTCATGATTTTCATCTTTATCAAGTGTACGCCGAATGTGTCGTGCTAACGGTACATAGGTAATCAGTTGCGACGCAAAAATCTTTTTCTGTTCTAACATATCCGCTGCGGCAAACTGTCTGCCAATATCAGTGAGTTCAATATC
The DNA here is from genome assembly GCA_002732805.1 of Coxiella sp. (in: g-proteobacteria). GTDB lineage: Bacteria > Pseudomonadota > Gammaproteobacteria > Coxiellales > Coxiellaceae. The sequence goes on along the minus strand of NVSS01000096.1, from coordinate 7,571 downwards.
ACCTTCACTCACGCGCGCAAAATGTAAAATATCCAAGGCTTCTGTAATCGGAAATAGATCATCCACCTCAAGATGCAAGTCTTCTGCCAATACCGGTAAATCTTCTACACGGTCGTACTCGGGTGACGCTAATGTTTCTAAGAAACCGGTTAACTCAGAGATGGGCGCCTGTGGTAAGCGGTAACCCATATCAATGGTTTCAGAAGGTTGCGTCATGATTCGGTAAATTTTTTCAACCAAGCCTCTAAATTTAGCATCTTGGTCATTACGTGGGTGCGCCATCTCTACTTTTATTTCTTGAAATACATAGCCTGGATTATTGGCAAAGATTAAGATGCGATCGGCCAACGTAACGGCTTCTTCAATGTTATGCGTCACAATCAAAATGGATTTAATGTTGGTTTTCTCCGACTGCCAAATGTCGAGTAAATCACTTCGCATTTTATCGGCCGTCAATACGTCCAACGCTGAAAAAGGCTCATCCATTAACAACACTTCAGGATCGACCACTACCGCGCGTGCGATACCCACACGTTGTGACATGCCGCCCGATAATTCTTTAGGGTAGGCCGACTCGAAACCATCTAAACCCACAACATCAATAGCAGCAAGCGCGCGTTTGCGTCGTTCCACACGGCCAACACCTTGCGCTTCTAAACCCAATTCAACATTTTCTAACACGGTCAGCCACGGCAGTAGTGCAAAATGCTGAAACACCATGGTCAGCCCAGGTACCGGCTCAGAAATCACCTCATCGTGATAGAGCACTTGGCCATCGGTCGCATCAATTAGCCCCGCGATAATACGTAACAGTGTCGACTTACCCGAGCCTGATTTACCCAACAACGCAATAACTTCACCTTCATGAATCGTAAACTTCACGTGATCCAGCACCAATAATTCATGCGAACCACGCTTCTTAAAGGATTTTTTTACGTCATCAATTTTAATTAATGCATTTTTCATAGGACACTACCGAATCTGAAATTTCTCTTCAGCCAAATTATACAATGGCCGCCAAATGATATGATTAAACACTAACACGTAGGCTGACATTATAGCGATGCCTAATGCCTCCCGCGGAAAATCGCCTATCGTGGTCACGTGTGCAATATACGCGCCCAACCCCGTTGCGTACAAATGATATTTACCCCAACTCACCGCTTCGGCAATGATACTCATGTTCCAAGCACCGCCCGCAGCAGTAATGGCACCTGTCACATAATAAGGAAAAATACCGGGCAAAATAAAGCGTTTCCACCACAACCAGCCTTTCACATTCAAGGTGCCCACCGCTTGCTTTAAATTTTTGGGGAGAGCGCTGGTACCCGCAATAACATTAAATAAAATATACCACTGTGTGCCTAGAATCATTAACGGAGAGGTCCAAATATTGACATTAAGGTGGTACAACACAATGGGAATAACCACCAGTGGATAGAGTAAATTAGCCGGGAACGCTGCGAAAAACTGGGCGATAGGCTGCACAATCGCCGACGCTTTAGGATGCAATCCAATCCACACACCTATGGGGACCCACACGATCGAGCTAATGATAATCAACAGCACCACACGCACTGCCGTAATAAACCCTAAATAGAGAACATGCCAGGTTTCAACATAAGACACTTTATTGTAAATAAAATGAAACAGCACATAAACGGATCCGATAATGCAAGCGACTACCGCCACGTTCCACAGCATACTGAAATAGCGACGGTAACTTACGTTAACCTCTTGCTTCCTCACTTTGATGCGACGCCGTAATATCGGCGCATTAACAAACCATTCCCTAAAGCGGCCCAAGAAATTGCCGACACGCTGAAACAAGAACGTGCGTTGAAATAAGGTTAATACCCAAGATTCAGGCCCTTCTTCACCTCCTGCTTCTTCGGCTTTGAACTTCTCAGCCCAGGCGACCAGTGGACGAAATATTATTTGATCGTATAAGCCAATGACAATAAACATCGTGACAATCACATAAAGCACCGCATGAAAGTTGGCGCGCTCAATAGCTAAGGCAATGTACGAACCAACGCCCGGCAAAGTGATGTTTTGATTCGCGACGGTAATCGCTTCGGACGCCACTAAAAACACCCAACTGCCCGACATCGACATCATCGTATTCCATAATAACCCCGGCATGGCAAACGGCACTTCGATTTTCCAAAACTTTTGCCAAGGCGATAGGCGAAACATACGTGCCGCTTCGGTTAAATCTTCGGGCAATGTTTTTAAGCTTTGATAAAAACTCAACGCCATATTCCATACTTGCGCGGTAAAAATAGCAAAGATGGCGGCCAACTCGGGCCCCAGCATACTGCCTTTGAAGATAATCGTTAAATTCGCCACGGCAATGGATAGAAAACCCAGCACCGGCACTGATTGGCCGATGTCGATCATGGGGATAATAATACGCTCTGCATGACGACTCTTTGCCGCCCACGTCCCAAAGATAAAGGTAAAGGCGAGCGAACAACACATCGCAATCAGCATGCGCACCACCGTACGCAATGCATAATAAGGCAAACGCCATGGATTGAGACTAATATGGATTTTTTGCCCCAAATCGTACGGACCGACCATCGCTTTACCGCCCCACCCCAGTAAAAAAATAATGGCCAACACAAACACCAGCGCAATCAAATCCCAATAATTGGGAATTGGCCAACTGGTCACCTCATTTTTGGCGTATGTGTTAAGACGTTTAAGAGGCATGGGCGCTCTCGCTGGTGCAAAACGGTTATTATACCTCTAAACCACTAAACCAGTCATCGAGTTTTTCTTGTGCTTCATCGAGACCACAGCGATCTTGGGAAGAAAAAATCTGTACGGTTACCGCATCACCGTACTGCGCATGTAAAAAATCGCTCACTTCACGCAATGTACGTTTCTTGGCCCCCGATTTTAGCTTGTCCGCTTTGGTTAATAAGACATGTATCGGCAAGTGACAACTCAGCGTCCACTCGATTAAGTGCTGATCAGAATCCTTTAGGGGGTGGCGAATATCCATCACCAGCACCAAGCCCTTAAGGCAATCACGACTTCTAAGGTATTCGTTTGTATTTTTGATCCATTTTTCACGCATAACACGTGGCGCTTTCGCATAACCATAGCCGGGCAAATCCACCAAGCGACGGTCGCTATCAAGCTCAAATAAGTTGATCATCTGGGTGCGGCCGGGTGTCTGGCTGGTACGTGCCAAGCCCTTGATACCGGTAATGGTATTTAAAGCGCTGGATTTACCCGCATTAGAGCGGCCAATAAAAGCGACTTCGACCCCCTCGTCTTGCGGCAGCTGCTTCAATTCAGCCGCGCTATTGAGGTACTTAGCCTTCTGGTATATTGGTTTGGTTAGCATGAAATTAACTACATAATGAAAAGTCGGACGAGTATAGCACGAACTCACAACAAGGAACAAAGGTTTGGTTACAATATGTACATATCCAACATAAAAGCGGCGGCGCAGTATCATCCCACGCCGCCGACTCGCTGTTTAACTATTTTAGACTAAGCTGACGTGTACCCTGTTTGAGTCTGCGATTCAGTGGGGGCAGGCTCCTTAAAACGTACCACCCTCGGCGGCATTAATGCCTGCCTAGAACCTCCAGGAGATGATGCCAGAGGCATATCATACGTCGCTTCGACATAAGGTGCTTTAAGCATGTCCATACCTCTGATAAAGGCCACCAGATCATCCATATCGGTACCAAGCATTACATCAGGTGATGGCACTTCTAATATTTTCATAGACACAGACCTCCCATGCTCACCACATCGAACTCCCGATATCTTGCCAGCCTCGTCCCCGTCCTTTATCACAAAATAAAGCTCAAGTGCGCCAGCAGCACCTTGACCAAAAACGTAGGTTCCATTCGGCTTACCCGCTAATAATTCTGACGCCTGCTCCTTCGTCACAGCATCACCAATGTCTCCTGGCAAACGCGTATGCGCTGTAACATCAGCCCTAGGAGGTGGTGGCGGTCCCTTTCTCTTAGGCGGCAACAGAGGAGCGGGGGCTGCCACGGCCTCTTGCTGAGCGCCATGGTCAATGTTCGCATAAATCAACTCAGGCGACTTAGTTAAGACATTCGTTGCCATATTATGCGCAAGAAAACCCTCCAAATCACGTATTGGCTCCTCACTTGGCTTTGTTGCCCCACCATCAAGACCCGCTGCAATGATCTGGGAAAAGCCCGTTGAAAATATCACTTGCTGCATCTGTCCCGCACACGTCGCCCAAGCATCTGGTGCCACATAATATAATGTAAGCGCGCCATCACTCTCACCAAAAACATAAGTACCGCCTGGCTGGCCCGCTAATTTCTTTTGAGCATACTCGCGCGTTACCGCATTCCCAATATACCCATCCAGTTTAACGTACCCTGGCAAAGCGGGAAGGTCCACTTCAGCATAAATAATATCTGCCACTGCCCTGCTATCCTGTGCCACCTCCGCTGGATTTCTTATTGGAGCGATCAATACACCTTCCTGTTTGTTTACCGCAACAAATCTTTCCCATGTCGTAATGGACGTGTCCACTGCACTTCCGAGACAGCTCCTAGACGATTCTCCCAGCTCGCTCACGCTTAATTTTTGTTGATAGTTCCGGCCTGTCAAATTAACTTGGCGTACGCGCCCATCACCAATATGAACGTGCAACATCATATGGCCCTCCTCGGTAACAGCCACTGCATAGCCTCCCGGCGCCACTAATAATAATGCCGCTTGTAGCGCTTGGGTATCGTCGAGCTTACCCCAGTACACGCCTGATGGATCGCTCAAAACAGCATGATCGAGCTCTGACACAGCCGGGGCACGTACTTGATCTTTAGCTCTTTTAAAACTGCCCCGCAACGATGTTGCCTCCTCTGCAGCACTACCATATTTCGCTAGTACATCATTTATTACATCACGCTGAGGCGTGCTCTCATAACCCGCCTTTGTTAACTGAGCGCGCACTGCCTCTACATTGATTGGCACCTGTATATGTGTCAGTAGCGCAACCACTTCAATCCAATTTTTCACCTTATCGTGAAGCAACTGATCAAGTCGCTCGATATCACCAGGGGGGGACCACTCAGCAGCATCTCCCCATCCTGTTTCGTATACTGCCGCTCTTACACCCCTTGCTTCTTGCTCTGCACGCACTCTATCCACACGTTTTTCTGCTTCGATATGAGATGCAGGCCGAGTATTAGTGTCTCGTTCGCGCGCAAAATACGCATCAAGTGCAGTGGGCACTATTCTTGTCACGGACGTCATCCAGCGGTCGATTTCTTGTGTGCTCACTGGGTCAACACTCAGTCTTGATGTCGCAATAATCGCTGCTACAGCAACCTCTCCTTGCTGCTTCTCTTCAGGCGTAGAGAGTTCGCCAGCGGCGACGGCAATCATGGCCGTTACCGATTGCTGAAACCGGCTCCATTTAACGTTGTCTTTTTTCCAATAGACAACGATCTCTCGTGAGGCTTTCCTATAATCATGCAAATTCGCAAGCACCCATACGCGCTGCTGCTCATTCATGTCATCTGTTAGCAACCGCGGATACACACCTAACATCTTCGCCATTGCTGCATAATTTTCCTGCTTACAAGCACGAGCGAATATCGGTCTCAAGTGATGCACTCGAAGTACATCACAGATATGGCTCGCTTGAGTATGTGTTTTTAAGGCGACGAATATACCAATAACAACATCCTGAAGGCGTTCACATTCCTCATTAGACGGCGCAGCCTCGATAGCAAGTACAAGCGAATCAATGACGTTTGCCTCTTGCGGCCTACCAATCGGCGCCCCCAGGCCAATCAGCCCAACTAAAAATTCGGCGTCGATTTTTTCCCAATCATACTGGGACGTACTGCCGCTAGCGACCGCACAATAATAGGCCGTCCAACTGGAGAACAACTCGAATGACGCGACATTCTCATAGATACCCCCGTCATCGAAGCCTTCAGCAGAAACGTCCTCTGCAGGCAACACCTTCTTGAAATCGGTTTCCCCAAATAGGGGCGCTGTAAACACCTCTACATTCAGACTCTCTGTAGGAATCGTTTTAAATAAATCACGCCAAAAATCCATACGTGATAAGTCTTTCGAGGTTATCATATCCCCAAATTCGAGTTTAAACTTATCCGTTAAAAATTTATTCATTGCGGCCTGAAATGCGATGTCGGCCCATTGCGTCTTAACCGCCGTTTTTGATTGTGCGGCAAGCGCTGGATCCAGTCGTTCGTCCATCCCACTAACACGTGCAAGCAACCATTGGTAGGCGGCTAATGACGGATCATTGTGCTGATGCGCCCACACAATGTTTTCATAGAGTGTTTGTAACGGGGCTACTGTCACAGTGTCCGTTGAGCGTTTGTGATAATCCCCATGCGGCGATGCGCCACCCAGGCCTGCAAGTAGCTCCATGTTGCTCACCCCAGCCGACGGAATACCGCTATAAATTCCCTCAAAAAAAGTCAATACCGCTTGAATTTGCGCCTCAGGAATACCTGTCACATGATTTTGGAACGCACCTACACACGCCTCAAGCAAGGCCCTTCGTAACTCTGGATTTTGCCATGCTGTCACATAATGATTATGCACATTTGGATATTTCTTTCCTGCGCTAGACACATACACATTGCTTCTAATGATACCCAAAACGCCTAATGATGCTGTATGTTTATCAAATAGTGCTTGCTCTCTTGGCTCTCGCCCCTCAGCAGGCACTGGCGCGCTACTAAATGTGCGCAGATAGTGAAAATATAATTCCCACAACGGTGCTGAACGTGCCGTATGTGATGGCTGCTGAATCAGTGCAGGAAGTCGTGTTTGTTTCCCGTTAAAAATAACCGCCAGTACCTCATGAGCACCAAAACCCATTAACCGCGATAACAGAAATGCCCCGTCACTTACCTGATCGCCGTATAATTTTTTATCCAATGAAACATTGATTGCCGCATGAAAATCAAGCCCAGGTTTTGTTTTATTGGCCTTACTTAATTCGCCCGCAATGCTCTCAGCAGCCTTAAGCCTTATACTCTCATCCGTTGAGAGCATACGTATAATGACTGCAGTTAGCTCCTTTTGTGCCTGCTCTAGTTTGAATTCTTTTTTGGCTGTACCTCTTCTCATAAACGCCTCCGTGTGTAATTAATAGCCTCAATCGCCGTAAAGATCATCCTACTACGCCATAAACGACTCAAACTCATTATGAAATCAATGTTTTATCCCTGTTTTAGGTCTTGCCAGTGTAGTGGCCTCAATATTATTCATCTAGATTTAAATCAACTTTGTGAGTGAAACCTAAAAGATTAGCTTGTGAACCTAGTAAAAATACGCCGTACGACGTCATACAAACAAACCGTGTTCATTTAAAAAACACAGGTGCCATGTATTTTCTCAAGTTGGATTTGTAACGGTTTGTTTCAAATAATTATTTCGAAAGTTAAAGCACTACATTATGGTGCTGCAACAAAATTGACCACGAATAATAGGGATTAAAAAGTATAAAGGTTTGTTAAGAATTCCTTAAGGTGCGGTACATAATAACAAAAAATAATTATAAATCAAGTTTATTT
>NVSS01000095.1 GCA_002732805.1 Coxiella sp. (in: g-proteobacteria) | reverse complement strand
CGCTCGCGTTATGTTTAATAGTGTTAAACATAACTTTGTAATAAAAAATAGGCTGCCTAACTAACACCATGAGCATTTTAGGGTAAACCAACTCTCTAAAAGTTATGTTTAACACTATTAAACATAACTCGGAGCTTAAGTGATTGAAAAAATGGGAAAATTATGAATTAGGTCTGGTCTGACCCCACATGTATAAAACAGGTGGTGAGGTGGTCATCTACCATTCCTACCGCCTGCATATAGGCATAGCAAATGGTCGTGCCGACGAACTTAAATCCGCGTTTTTTAAGGTCTTTTGCCATCGCATCAGAGGCTGGTGTGGTCACAGGAACCTCGGCTAGTGTTTTCCAGTGATTTTTAACGGGCTTGCCGTCGACAAAGCTCCAGATATACGCCGAAAAGCTATCGAACTCATCGCACACCTTCAAATAGGCTTTGGCATTGGTAATCGCCGCATTCACCTTAAGGCGATTACGAATAATACCCGGGTCTTGTAACAATTTCTCAACCCGCCTATCCGTAAAGCGGGCTATCTTATGTGGATCAAAATTGGCGAAAACGTCACGGTAATGCGCACGCTTTTTTAAAACGGTCCACCAGCTTAAACCCGCCTGCGCACCTTCAAGAATAAGAAACTCAAATAATAACTGGTCATCATAAATAGGTTTACCCCATTCCTGATCATGGTAATCCACATACAGCGGATCCGTATTGACCCAACCACAACGCGTTTTTTGTGTTTCCATCATGACGACACCTTAGTCCAAAAAAAGATCCTGCTGGCATTCAACGCCCGGTGTTTTTTCATACTGACTAAAATCATCATTACCTGATGCTTTTAAAATATCTTCATCAATAAAGAAATTACCCGTGGTATCACGTGAATTTTTCGTAATCACCTCATACGCAGAATCTGCCATAATCTCGGGCGAACGACTTTTCTCTAAAATTTCCTTAGGGAAATGTACGGCGATCGCTGCTGTTGCAATCGTTGTCCTGGGCCATAACGAATTGACAGCGATACCCTTCTCTTTGAATTCGGCTGACATGCCCAACGTACACACACTCATGCCGTATTTCGAATAGGTATATGCCAACATATTTTTAAACCATTTGGGATCCATATTCAGCGGTGGCGCAATATTTAAGATATGCGGGTTCTCTGATTTTTCAAGATGTGGGATACATTCACGTGACATGAAAAACGTACCACGCACATTAACACTCATTAATAGATCAAATCGTTTCGGTGTCATACGTAACGTATCACGCATAGCGATCGCACTGGCATTATTAACCAACACATCAACACCACCAAATTTCTCAACTGCTTTTGAAACCACGTTCGCAATACTGGTGTCATCACGCACATCACATACAACGGCAAGTGCCTGACCACCTAGCTGCACAACTTCGTCCGCTACACTGTGTATCGTGCCCGGTAATTCCGCATGTGGTTTGTCTGTTTTTCCCGTTACCACAATGTTGGCGCCGTCCTTGGCAAAGCGCAATGCCATTGCGCGTCCAATTCCACGTGTGGAACCCGTTATAATGATCGTCTTATTTTTTAATGTCATGAGTACACCTTGTGTGATTCGAGTGATACTTTAGCAAAATTATCTGCCACCTTTAAACACAATATAGTCCTCTCTAACATCACCATTGTCAATACAGTTATGATCGAAAGTAGCAATAACGTCATCACCAGTACAATTCCTTGCTCATTTTTTTTAAACATAACCTTCTCACGCCGGCAATAGTGCAAAACCATGCCACGTCCTGTCGATTTTCAATACCGCAGTCTCTGTGCTCAATTTAAAGGTATAGCGAACACCTTGTGCCTCAAGCTGCGCGCTAAATCCAGTGACAAACGACACTAGTTCACGACGACGTCCTGACAATGGTTTTTCAAATAGTGCTTTTACTTTGTTACCGTGTTGCCGCCAACTCGTCCAACTGATGTAATACGCTGTGTTAATTGCATGTTGTTTCTGTTGCGTACGTAACACTAACACATCACTTAAACTTTTTAGCTTATATTTTAATGATCGTGGTAATGCGCTTAGTGTATAGGTGATTGCTCCTCGTGTAGCGCCATGAATTTGTCGGCGCATTAAGGTCACTGCAAAACGACCATTTTCTTGCAAATTAATCAGTGTAGACATCATCTGATAGCGACGTTTAACAGAGTGATAAACTGTTAATAAAGACACCGACAACAGCGACGCTAAAAAAAGAGCCAGCATCAACTCCATAATGGTAAAACTTTTGATCGTTAACATGTCGCCAGTAAAACAAATAATAGCGCTAGCGACAATACCGTGTTTTGCGTGGCAGCAACCCCCACTCAATCTCAAAACAGGCTTTCTTTCCGTTCGAATACCAACGATCTTTTTCATGACTAAAATAGGTGGTGTTTTGTGTGTGCCATTCGCGATAAAATCGAGCCCAACGATCAGGTGATGCACCTTGGCGATATTCGCTAATGGTTAACAGCTGAATCACGCTTAGTTCTTTCAAATAGGATTGGCGTAATCGCTTTAAGGATTTGAGCTGGACAAAAGACAAAATAGAAAAGGCGCTGATAAAGATCAACCACGCAATTAAAACTTCAAATAATGCAAATCCTGATTGACGATTCATTCCACCATCATAGTGGAATGAATCTGGATTTCAATACCGTGCTATTAGTTGTCTTTTTTCTTTATTAAATCTTCCAGCATATTTAAAGGCACTGGAAAAACGATGGTATTCGTTCTCTCATTAGCAATATCCATCAACGTCTGCAAATAACGTAGTTGAATTGCATTGGGCTGTTTCGATAAAATTTCTGCGGCTTCTTGTAACTTGCCTGCTGACTGTAATTCACCTTGCGCATTAATCACTTTTGCACGGCGCTCACGTTCCGCTTCGGCTTGACGAGCAATCGCGCGCACCATCTTACCTTCCAAATCAACGTGCTTAATTTCAACATTGCTGACTTTAATACCCCAGCCATCGGTCGCTTTATCGACGATGGTTTGAATATTTTTGCTCAATGTTTCGCGCTGGGTGAGCATTTCATCCAACTCATGCTCGCCTAATACCGAGCGTAAGGTGGTTTGTGCCAATTGACTCGTCGCTTCTATGTAATCTTGTATTTGAATAATCGCCTTTTCTGGATCCACCACTCTAAAATATAAAACGGCATTTACTTTAACAGAGACATTGTCACGCGAAATCACATCCTGACTGGGGATATCCATTACAATGGTACGTAATTCGATACGTGTGACCGTTTGTATCATCGGCAGGATAATCACCAGCCCCGGCCCTTTAACTTTCCAAAAGCGGCCTAAGGTAAAAACAACGCCGCGCTCGTATTCTTTAAATATTTTTACAGCGCTCATGAGTAATAAAGCAATGATAATAAGTACCACATATAATGCAATCATTTAAGTCTCCTAATCGTTACGTTCATGCCGGTTACAGCGCTCACTGTCGCCTGATCACCCGCGTTTAATCCTGCTGAATTGTCTATCTGCCAAAGTTCGCCATTAACACGCAACCAGGCTTTCTTATCATCGAGCAACACCTCACCCGTTTGACCAATTAACACGTCCAGGCCGCTCATTTTTGGGCGATGACGTACACGAACCACCATTTGTATTACGACAATCACATAGAGCCCTGTCGCTACTGAAAACCCAAGAATTAATCCCCACGGAATGGCAAAACCAATCACACCGGTATCCATTAGAAAAATGGATCCCAGCACAAAACTAATGATGCCACCAATACCGAGTATGCCAAAGCTGGCAACAAATAATTCGGCGACAAATAAGAAAAATCCAAGGAAAATAAGGCCTAAACCTACGTAATTAACCGGTAGCATTTGCAGACCATACAACCCCAGTATCAACGCAATGGCACCAATCACACCGGGTGCAATCATACCTGGATTTGCAAATTCGAAAAACAAGCCGTAAAAAGCAATAATTAAAAAGATATAAGCGATCATAGGATTGGCAATAACCGCTAATAAGTTGGAACGCCAGGTTGGTTGGTATTGCACAATAGTGAGGTCACTGGTATTTATCTTAACAACATTTCCGGCAACCTTAACTTCTTTACCATTAATTTGTTTTAACAATGCAGGCAGGTTAGCCGCCACATTGGTAATGACATTGCGTTTAAGTGCCTCGGTTGCTGATAAGCTTGCGGCTTTCTTAACCGCATTTTCAGCCCATGCCACATTACGGCCGTGCAGCTGCGCCAAACTACGTATATAAGCACGCGCATCATTGAGCGCTTTCATTTCCAGTGCGGTGGGCTTACTTCCTTTTTTATCTTTTCCACCACCCATCAGATTTACTGGCGTTGCCGCCCCTAAATTAGTGCCGGGTGCCATGGCGGCAATACTGGAGGCATAAAGAATATAGGTGCCTGCACTCGCTGCACGTGCACCACTCGGTGCCACATAAGTGACCACAGGAATCGTAGAAGAGAGAATCGCTTGAATAATGCCACGCATGGATTTACTGAGGCCACCCGGCGTATCGATCTGCAAAATAACCAGGCTGGCGTCTCTTTTTTGTGCGTGCTCAATACCCTTAACCACATACTCTTGCGTGGCCGGTCCAATAGCGCCTTTTACTTTTAATAAAACACCGACATTGGATAATATCTCATCCGCCTGTGATGCAGCACACAGGATAAGAAGACAGACGCCAAGAAATAATTTAAATCCTTTTAACATAACTGCGATTGTACAGCAGAATATCTAATGAGACCATCTATTTGGCGCCTAAGGCTATCCTTTACGCCACGTGACGCCGTCTTTCGAATCTAAAATAATAATCTTCATGGCTACTAATTCATCACGAAGCTCATCAGCGAGCGGCCAATTTTTCTCATTACGTGCTTGTTGACGTTCTGCTAACAGTTTTTCAACATGGGCCACATCAAGGTCGGATGTATCACCTTGAACAAACACATCAGCAGGCTCGGATAAAAGTCCCAGCATATTACCCAATTTTTTAATGCCCGTTGCAATCACCGCTGCCGAATCGCGATCACCCGACTCTTTATGACGATTCACCTCACGTGCCATGTCATAGAGCACGGCCAATGCCACCGGTGTATTAAAGTCATCATACATGGCCTCATTGAAACGATCTTCATAGGCCGATACATCACCCTCAGCATCCGGCAAGCCATCAATCGCACCGTATAAACGCTCGAGCCCTTGACGCATTTGCAACAAGGTCTCCTCTGCATAATTCACGGGACTGCGATAATGCCCTGACATCATAAATAAACGAATCACTTCAGGATGATGGGTTTCAAGCACTTCGCGTAAGGTAACAAAGTTACCGAGTGACTTAGACATTTTTTCTTTGTTAATTTGAATTAATCCGATGTGCATCCAATAATTGGCAAATCCATCCTCGCAGGCACTTTCAGATTGCGCAATTTCATTTTCATGGTGAGGGAATTTAAGATCAAGCCCACCGCCATGAATATCAAAAGGCTGGCCTAACATCGACGTTGACATCGCCGAGCATTCGATATGCCAACCAGGACGGCCCGCGCCCCACGGTGATTCCCAACTGGGTTCGCCGGGTTTGGCTGCTTTCCACAACACAAAATCCAGTGGATCTTTTTTAGCATCACCTACCTCAATGCGCACACCGGAGCGTAGCTCATCAATGTCATGATGCGATAATTTTCCGTAATCCTTGAAGCTGCGCACATCAAAATACACATCACCATTATCAGCGACATAAGCATGGCCACGCTCTATTATTTTCTCAACCAACGTAATAATTTGTGGAATGTATGCCGTCGCTTGTGGCTCATGATCCGGCGGTAAAATATGTAATGCACGTTCGTCTTCGTGTTGTGCGTGAATAAAACGTGCCGTTAATTCATCACACGTTTCGCCATTTTTATTAGCACGTGTAATAATTTTATCATCGATATCGGTAATGTTGTGCACATAAGTTACCTTCCAACCACGTGCGCGCAAATAACGCGTAAACACATCAAATAAAATCATCCCGCGACCATGCCCAATGTGGCAATAGTCATAAACCGTATTACCACAAAGGTAAATGCCAATATGGCCTTCTTTAATCGGTTTAAATTCAGTTTTCTCTTTGGTTAAACTATCAAATAATTTTAACATACTATCCTCTATAAATTTTTAATCAGTAAGGCTACAAATTTCGCCGCATTATTGGACGCCGCTGCCAAAGAATCATCACTGGTGTCATCATTACCGTCATCATCAATTCCATTACTGATCGAGCGGACGACCAAACTCGGCACATTCAACAACCAACCTACTTGATAGATAGCTGATGATTCCATATCAATGGCAGCCACATCATTTTTTTTGAGATCGTCAAAATAATGCATCGGGGCTGGAAATGCATTCGTTGTCGCCAACGCATCTGCGATGACCGTAAAATCAGAATTTAACGCCAGTGCCTTTTCTAATAATGATTGATCACCGTCGTATTTATCCGGCGCAATCACACCTTTGTAAGGGTTTTCTAATTCTGAAAAATACGGTGTTCCTTTAAGTCCTTCCACCAATCCTTGTATGTCGATTTCAAACGCTTGCTTGCCTAATACAATCGCGCCTGTTTTCAGTGTTGGACGTATCGCACCTGCCGTCCCTGCAAAAAAACACGTCTTTGGTTTCACCTCATGAATCAATGCCGCCATAATCGCGGCTGCATTTGACGTGCCAATACCGGTCAATGCGACACAACAGCGCTTACCGTGCAAATCACCAAACGTTGTTTTTAAATGTGACAGTTGGCGCTGCTCCGAATTTTCTAACTGCTCATGTAGGTATACTTGTTCTGCTGGCATCGCCGACAATATCAGATAATCAACGTGGCTATCAGAGTGTTGATGCATGCTCAAATCTCCCTTTAATGTCAGCTGGGTTCATAAATACCAACATTTCTGCTAACTCCGGACCATGGATTTCGCCCGTTAATGCCAAGCGTAACGGCTGATATAGTTTCTTACCTTTGGTTCCTGTCTCCGTACCCACTTGCTTAGCCAGTTGCTTGAAATTGGTGCCGTGTGCATCAGCACTTTTAATCGCTGCTTGAAAAAAATCAGCACCCGCTTCATGCAAGATTGCCTTGTATTCAGGCGTAAATTCAGGCAGTTTACCAAACACAGCGTGAACCCATTTCTTTAGCTCTTGTGGACGCTGCACATTCGGTTTGATAAAGGTCAAAAAGGCTTCGCGGCGCGCTTCCGTGACAAGCTGCTGCTCATCACTTTGCAACCAATCCCATAACACATGCGCCTCAATATTCGACATCGCTTCTTTTTGCCAATAATTTAATTGTTGGGGGTTAAATTTGGCGGGTGATTTCGATAGCCCTTCGATAGTAAACTGTTCTGCCAATTCATTCATACTTAATAAATCGTCGTGACCATAATAGTGGCCCAATCGCGCCATGTAGTTAATCACCGCTTCGAACAAATAACCTTCGGAGCGTAACGCTTCAATACTACGGCTACCATTACGTTTTGACAACGGACTGCCGTCTTGGCCAAGGATTAATGAAATATGGCCATACTGTGGTGCATCTAAACTAACCGCATTAAGAATCATCAATTGCCGCGGTGTATTGGTTATGTGATCTTCGCCACGCATCACATGGGTTACCTTCATTAACGCATCATCGATCGCATTGCAAAACATAAACGGTGGCGTACCATTAGCACGACGCACAATGAAATCGCCAATGTCACTATAGACAAAGCGCTGCTTACCACGCACAAAATCGTCGTACTCAAGCGCACCTTCTGTTGGCACCGCAAAACGTAACGTCGGTTTTAATCCGGAATCTCGTTTTTGTTGAATGTCTTCGGGTGATAAATTGCGGCAGGTACCGGGATAGCGTGGTGGCTTACCACTGGCACGCTGAATCTTACGTGCTAATGCCAATTCATCTTCACTACAAAAACACGGATAGGCTTCGCCTGCCACTTCTAAGCGTTCGTAGTAATCATCATAAATAAACTGGCGCTCTGACTGATAATACGGCCCAGCACCTTTGTCATGGTCTGGCCCCTCTTGCCAATCCACGCCCAGCCACTTAAGGTCTTGCATCATAATGTCAGCATATTCTTGTTTAGAGCGCTCGCGATCCGTATCTTCAATACGTAACAAGAACGATCCCGACATTTTTTTGGCAAATAATGCGCTAAATAATGCCGTTCGGGCATTACCCAGATGAATCAGCCCCGTTGGGCTAGGACAAAAACGCGTTTTAACATGATGATTTTTAATGGAATTTGACATAATTACGGCCACTTACCTGATAAAGAACGCTATTATATCGGATTTGGGGACGGGGGTGCTAGTTTTAGTTGGGGACGGGGGTGTGC
>NVSS01000094.1 GCA_002732805.1 Coxiella sp. (in: g-proteobacteria) | reverse complement strand
CCCACATTGAAGGTGGTGATGTGGTTGAACCGTTACGCGAACGTATCTTAGGACGTGTGTTGGTAGAGCCTGCAATTTCCTTAAAAACGGGCGAACAATTATACCCGGCCAATACGTTATTGGATGAATTTTCAGTCAACATATTAGACCAGCACAGTGTGGATCGTGTGAGAGTGCGTTCCTCTATTAATTGTCAAACACAACATGGTATTTGTGCCATGTGTTACGGTCGTGATTTGGCGCGTGGACATTTGGTTAATGTGGGTGAAGCCGTGGGTGTGGTAGCAGCACAGTCCATTGGTGAGCCAGGCACACAGTTAACAATGCGTACCTTCCATATTGGTGGCGCAGCATCGCGAGCAACGGCAGCTAATAACATTCAGGTGAAATCAGCTGGTAAGATTAAGCTGCGTAACATGAAGACCGTGCGTCATACGAATGGTAACTTGGTAGCGGTATCGCGCTCGGGTGAGTTGGTTGTCTATGATGCGCAAGGTAGTGAGCGTGAACAATACAAAGTACCTTACGGTGCGGTATTAAGTGCTGATGATGGTATGCCAGTAGAAGCGGGCCAAGTGGTTGCGCAATGGGATCCACATACCCATCCGATTATTACTGAAGTGGCGGGTAAGATTAAGTTTATTGATATGCTTGATGGTGTCACAATGAACCGCCAAACAGATGAACTGACGGGCTTGAGTAGTATTGTTGTGATGGCAGCACAGCAGCGTGGTCCAGGTGGACGCGAATTACGCCCACGTGTGAAATTAGTAGATGATAAGGGTGAAGATTTATGTATTCCGGGCACGAAAGTATTAGCACAATACTTCTTGCCAGATGGTACGATCCTAACTAAAGGCGATAATGAAGAAGTTGGTATTGGTGACGTAGTAGCGCGTATTCCACAAGAAACATCGAAAACACGTGATATTACGGGTGGTCTACCTCGTGTGGCAGATCTCTTTGAGGCGCGTCGTCCAAAAGATCCCGCTATTCGTGCTGAGATCTCAGGTCTTGTGAGTCATGGTAAAGAGACTAAAGAAAAAGGTCGCTTGGTTATTACGGCTCAAGATGGTACGACGAGTGAAATATTGATACCTAAATGGCGTCACGTTAACGTATTTGAAGGTGAAACCGTTGAACGTGGTGAGGTTATTGCTGAAGGACCAACGGATCCTCATGATATCTTACGTTTATTGGGCATCAGTGCATTAGCAAACTATATCGTGAACGAAGTTCAAGATGTTTACCGTCTACAAGGTGTGAAGATTAATGACAAACACATTGAGGTGATTGTACGCCAAATGCTACGTAAAGTTGAAATCGTTGATGCTGGTGATAGTGAATACTTGCGCGGTGAGCAAGTCGAGCGTTATATGCTGAAGAATGTGAATGCCAAAATTGCAGAAGAAGAGGGCTTAAAAGCAACCCACGAATCTGTATTACTGGGTATCACAAAAGCATCATTAGCAACTGAATCGTTCTTATCAGCGGCGAGTTTCCAAGAAACGACGCGTGTACTGACCGGTGCGTCTGTGGCGGGTAAACGTGATGAGTTGCGTGGCTTGAAGGAAAACATTATCGTGGGTCGTATTATCCCTGCGGGAACAGGTTATGCCTATCATGAAGCGCGTCGTGCGAATCGCTATAAGGATGTCACGATTGACGTTGAGGATAAAGGCGTTACGGCAGATGAAGCAGAACAAGCGTTGAGTGAAGCATTGAAATCAACAGATGAAGCGCCATCAGCGCCGATGTCTATTGATCCAACGCCACCACCGACAGATGAAAGCTAAACGTTAGTCATCGTATTAAAAGCCACCCTTCGCGGTGGCTTTTTTGTTTTTAACCTTACTGAACTCAGTCACCCGTCGCGGTGGCTTTTTTATGCGCTTACTTTAGGCTAACACCAGATGAGCAAAATAGAGATAGCGGCAACATGCCAACCGTTAAGGTTAGGAGTAAGCGCTTATGCTCGACATAACTAAAAGTACTAAACGTACATAATTGGCCGCTGCGCGCAGAGGCTAAATTGTGGCTCCTAGTAACCGTATTCAATTAAATATAATTTATAGTAAGCTTTTTTAAGATTAATTTAATGTTCATTATGTATACTTCCTCGCGGACTGGAGAGTTATACAGGCTGTGGGGGTTATAAGTGAATTTAGGGGGGGTATATCTATGAGTCGTGCGGATACTGGGTTGAGTAACAACCAGCAACATTGGATGCTACTTCTTGGGACGGACACACAGGAGGAAAATAGGCATCATCCAGAATTTTACAAGGAATATGGTGAGCTTTTAAGCCACCTGAAGGGACACATTAAGGAAGGTTTTGCCACTATTTTTGACGGTCCAGACACCACAGGAACGAATGTTTACAAAATAATTGCTAACACTGTTTTAGAGGTCCTGGAGAAAACTAAAGACGGAAAAACTGAATTTCACTTTGCGGCGCATAGTCGTGGTGCGGTAGAGACAATTTTAGTAGCACATGAGCTACAATATATCAAAACGCTGGCCAGCTTAAAGCAATTAACGATTGAAAATTACCTTGATATTAATAAATTTATTAATGGGCAGAAGGGTAAGCATTCGGTGCTAGAGACGCTACAAAAAAGACCCAAAAGTGCGGCCACATCTATTTTTACGTATAGTATTCAATACGAGATAAAACGAGATCGTATTCTTACAGAAAAATTTGTTAAGGCGTTAGAATTCATAAAGGATAGGGACCTGAGCGCTTTGACTATTGGGAGCATGGTGTTACTTGACCCAGTCCCAGGCGGGAATTTGGGTGTTCTACAGGTAGGGTGGCAAGACGAGCGCTTTTACAAGATCCCGGAAATAGTTGCCAAATGTACCACAATTATTTTGCTCGATGAGCGTACGCAATGCTTTGCTCCGGTAGTGGCTCACGCACAGAACGAGAAGAGGACACAAGTCACCGTTCTTCCTTTAAGGGGGAATCATGGTACCGCTTCTGGAAACAGATATAGTCAGGACCCGGCAGGCAGTCTAAAGAGGCTGATGCTACCCGAGAGGGCGGTAGAATCAACTTATATGATAGCGGCAGCTACTATATTAGAGAGTGTGATCGCAGCGAACTTGACTGAAAAGCATGATCACTGCTGTACGGGGGATCAGCTTGTAACAGCCTATTTAGGAATGCCGCCTGAGAAAAGAGAAAAAGAAATTTTGCAGCGTTATGTCGACATGAAGGATTGTGCCGCTGAATTTACAAAACTTAGAGATAGAAATTATAGTGCAATCTTGGGTTCAGAATCAGCAAAGAAAGGACCGCTTGATAAGCATAACCAGCAGGGCAGGCTGATTCATATTGGCGACTTCAAGAGCAGCGATTCTGCAGCGACATTAGAATCTAAAAATCCAGCCTACGTCAATTCTGATCATGCCATGCGACAAGCATGCGCTGAGTTGAAGGCTGTGCTGGAAAATCTTAAAGAGGGCGCGAGTCTTGATAGCTCTTTTGTTAATGATTGTGTGGTAGAGAAAAGTCCTTCTCGGGATGCATTAGCGGAAGGTGTCAGTAAGTTCTTACAGCATATTAATTCCATTATTGACGCGCTAATAAAGCCTGGCCCTTATCATCAGAGTGTGTCAGGGATTATTCAGGGCGTAATGAAATTTATAAAAGGTCTGGGTGATCAACGAAGTGAGCTTAAGAATGAATTAGATAAGGGCATACATGAGGCGGTATCTAAGCGGATTATAGATAAACATAAAGAGATACAGGATAGTATTAATGGTCCATTAAGCACCCTAGGCCTTTTATCTAAATGGGATGAAATTTTAACTCTTGAGTGTTGGGTGTTGCGGGCTTTATATTTTTTTCCTGGCAGTGTCGCGATGACAACTGTAATGCATGACAAACTACCTGTCGCTCGAAAATATATTCGAAATAAATTATTCAAAAAGGCAGATGATGAGGACATTCAGTTTTCTGACGTCAATACAGATTCTTCCGGTGAGGCGCTACAGGAAGTGCTCTATTTGTCCCAGATTATTTCAGATTCACTTACCATTATAGCGAGCGGCAATAGGTCAGCCGGTCAATATGATATAGCGTTGAAAGCAACGGCATTAGGTGTCGTATTACAGAAGGCATCCGATCGTTTAAATGAATGCTTAGCAAAATCTAATATGCATTGTTTATATTCTTGTTTAGACATATTATCACGTCAGGAGGACATCAGTGAACAGGATGGACGGTTTATTGATACGTACGTAATAAACTTGCTTGATAATTTATATCGTATTTTTGAAAAAATTCCGGTTGAAGTGCCTAATGACGGTAAGCCTACTGAGCAGAGTTACAAGAAAAAGTGTGCCGATATTTTTGCGTCATATAATATTAAGTATGACGAAGTTAGCGCGGAGCTAAGCAATGTTGGACCGGCTACGCCACCGGAGGAGAGCCCTCAAGCGTCGACACCCTCGTCGCCTATTCCATGGGAGGTAAGCGCTCGAACACCGTCGCCATTTATTCGCCAAGAAGTCGTTGTTTCATCGGGGGTGAGCTCCCGAGCGTTGTCGCCCATCTCAGAGGAATCAGTTGTTTCGTCGGGGGTGAGCTCCCGAGCGCCGTCGCCTATCTCAGGGGAATCAGTTGTTTTGTCGGGGGCGAGCTCCCGAGCGTCGCCGCCTATTTCCCGGGGATCCATTGTTTCGTCGGAGGAAAGCCTCCAAGCGCCGAAGCCTGTTTCGACAGCGAATCCTAAGGGGTTTAGCGGTCATTTTGAGGAGGCTTTACGAGATACCTATGACTTAAAAGAGGGTGAGACGTTTAAACTGTCCAAACATTTTCTAGGTGTTCCGGTTGCAGACGATTGTAAGAGCAATACAGATTATAGCTTCAAAATTTTTAGCTATATCGTTGGCGGGTTTATTATTGAGCCAGTGAAACAGTTTGTATTAAAGCCGGTTTTCGAGTTGATACCTTACGCAATTGAAAGTGCTTTTCACCACTTGCGTGATAATATCCCAAAACCCACTGCGTTAAAGTATACGGCGCGTAAATTTTTGCAGCAATGTCCGCATTTTGTATTAACCGTGCTTATTGCACTAGTGAGTATGCCACGCCTATTGGTGCGTGCTGTTCTGTCACCCGTTAAAAGTTTTACTCATGCATCGACATTTGAAAACCAGGCAATAAGATTGATGGCAAAAAGTTTAAGTAGTTTGGTGGGTCTTGCAGGCTTAGTTGTAATTTGTTTTGTCTGCCCCATGGTCATTGCTAAAGTTGCTCCACAGGTTATGGCGTCAGTTGGTAGTTTAGTCCATAACACGGTCATTTCTGCGATCAGTTCTGTGCTAAGTAAAATTGCATCATTTATGGGTGTTACTAGTTCGTTTGGCGTGTCAATTGTACAGTCTGTTTCAATTCTATCAGTTGCTTCTTATGTTGTATCTCAGGGGGTGCAGTACATAAGCAGGGGTTATAAAAATTTGACACGTAAGCTTGTGAAAATGGATGCGACTACTAGGCCTAAGCAGATGCCAAGTCTTCCCCGGTTCATACCCCAACCATGCTCGGGCACACCTCTTAAGGTGGGTCTGCAAGTTACGGTGCGGTCTGATTCTTCTCGGCCCCGGTCTAAATCATACGCTGGCCCTGGTTTATTTAATGTTGTTCCGCAAAAAGATGATACTGCGCTTGGTGACGTAGTGCCCTCAGCGCGTAGTAGGCCAGAATCAAGGTAAACTTTAGGAGATGCTGCCCTTTAAAAAATAATATAATATTTGTCGTTATGCCTGCAACCACCTGTGCGATAAGTCAGCAAGTGCGGGTGACACCCGAGCATTAGGTGTTTTCATAAGTATGTTAATATAGCGACGTATTATCAATTAGGAGCAACCGCATGATCGATCAAAGTGACATAGAGAAAAATACGTGTCAACAACCGCCTGCCGAAACACAGGGCTTTATTTTTAATCAAACGATGATGCGCATTAAAGACCCTCGTGTGTCACTGGATTTTTATACGCGTGTGTTAGGTATGACGCTTATTGATCAGCGCAACTTTCCGGACATGTCGTTTTCTTTATATTTTTTAACAACACTATTTGAAGGTGAGTCGATTCCTAGTGATCGTAATGAGCGCCATGCATGGATGAATCGACAACGCACGGTATTAGAGTTAACCCATAACTGGGGTACTGAAGAGGACCCTGAGCAGCGGTATCATTCGGGCAATGACGAGCCACGTGGCTTTGGGCATCTGGGTTTTAGTGTGCCGGATATCGAAAGCGCTTGTGAGCGTTTTGAAAAATTGGGTGTGCCTTTTAAGAAGCGTTTAACCGACGGCACCATGAAAAACATTGCATTTATTAAAGATCCAGACGGTTACTGGATTGAAATATTGTCTCAAAAAGGGTGAGGCCTATGAGTATTGCTTTAGTGACGGGTGCCAATCGTGGTATTGGCCTTGAATTTTGTCGTCAACTGACGCCTACCCATGATGTGATTGCAGTTTGTAGGCAGGCAAGTAGCGCATTAACAGCGTTGGGTGTCGAGATTATTGAAGGTGTCGATCTTACGGACCATAGTGCTTTGCAAGGGCTAGCCAATGAGCTGGGTGATCGAAAAGTTGATTTGCTGGTGCATAATGCCGGTGTGTGGAGCAGTGAATCCATTGATCACATTGATGCCGCTACGATTATGCATGGTTTTCAGGTAAATGCGCTGGCGCCTTTGGTGCTCACCAGTCATCTATTGAATGCTGGTTGTATTAACGATCCCGCCAAGATAGCGCTGGTGACGAGTCGCATGGGCTCTATTGGTGATAATACGTCAGGTGGTCGTTATGGGTACCGTATGTCAAAAGCAGCATTAAATAGTGCGGGCAGGTCGATGGCCATTGATTTGAAGGACCGCCATATCGCGGTAGCGCTGATTCATCCGGGTTGGGTGCAAACGGACATGGGGGGCGCAGACGCTACCGTGACGCCGGAGCAAACCGTATCCGGCATGCTGACGATCATAAATGGCTTAACTATAGAGAATAGCGGTCGATTTTGGCATCAAAATGGCACGGAGCTACCGTGGTAGTTATCTAGAGCCTATGTCACACCATGATCTATTAGCGGCCCCGTACGTTATGTACATAAATGATTCAATAGAGGGCGCCCTATAGTAAAAATAACTGATTGATTGATACGAATCATATCCAATTCCTACGGTATCGTGATACACTCCTTCACCTTGAAAATAGAGAAAAAACCGGGATTGCTAGCCTATTTTAGGAAAAGGTGTAAATAGCTTGACTGGGTACTCGGGTTTGATTAGAATCCCCAGCTCCGCTGTATTAACAGTGGACGGGTTTTGTTACTTTGGAGATACATAAAACATGGCTAGAATCAATCAGCTAGTACGCAAACCGCGGAAAACTCAGCGCAAAAAGACGAATGTCCCAGCGTTGGAAGCATGCCCTCAGCGACGAGGTGTTTGTACACGTGTTTATACGACCACCCCTAAGAAGCCTAACTCGGCTTTACGTAAGGTTGCTCGTGTGCGTATTACTAATGGTAGCGAAGTAACAGCTTATATTGGTGGTGAAGGCCATAATTTACAAGAACACTCGGTGGTATTGATCCGTGGTGGTCGTGTGAAGGATTTACCGGGTGTACGTTATCACATCGTTCGCGGTAGCTTAGATACTGCTGGTGTGTCGGGTCGACGTCAAGGTCGCTCTAAATATGGTGAAAAGAAACCAAAAGATTAGTTCGGAGATAAAATATGTCTAGGAGAAAAGCGGCTCCCAAGCGCTTCGTAATGCCAGATCCTCTATTTAAGAGTCAGTTACTGGCCAAGTTTATTAATTCAGTCATGTACAGTGGTAAAAAGTCTGTGGCTGAGAAAATCGTCTATGGCGCTCTTGATGAGGCCTTAGCGAAATACATGCAAAGCGGCAAAGCAAAGAAGCCTAAAGAAGGTGATGATGACGGCGATAGCGGCCGTGGTGGCTTTAGCTTAAAGCCTGTGAAAGGTGATATTCGTGCGAGTGCTGAAGCACGCGAAGCTGCGCTAGAATTATTCAAAGCTGCTTTGACAAAAATAACGCCATCCGTTGAGGTGCGTTCACGCCGTGTGGGTGGTTCGACATATCAAGTGCCGATGGAAATTCGCCCAACACGTCGTATGGCATTGGCTATGCGTTGGTTGGTAGACTGTGCGCAAAAGCGTAATGAAAAAACAATGGTTTCTCGCCTTGCAAATGAAATACTAGACGCCGTTGAAGAGCGTGGCGCGGCCGTGAAGAAGCGTGAAGATATTCACCGTATGGCTAAAGCAAACCAAGCATTCGCGCATTATAGGTGGTAGGGAAAGATGACTAGAGACATTGCATTAGATCGCGTACGCAACATTGGAATTATGGCGCATATTGACGC
>NVSS01000093.1 GCA_002732805.1 Coxiella sp. (in: g-proteobacteria) | reverse complement strand
TAGCACGAGCGCGCTCACCAATTTGTACATAAAAGGTAAGTGCCCCACCAACATCGTATCGCCTTCCCAAGCCGGTACCATGCTGATCAAGGGATCCACGTCATTTTCTTCATCGAGCAATGATGCGCATTCGTTGACTTGGCCTGCATTTAAATACTTAGCAAAGACATCAGCTGTCTGTACAGCACGCAGCTTTGGGCTATGTAACATATGATCAATATGTAGCCCCGCTTCCCCCATGAAACGTGCCACACTTTCAACATCACCCTGACCCTTTTCGGTCAAAGGCCGCTCTGGGTCGACCTCGGGTTGCTCCGCCTGTCCATGACGGACACAATAGATCTTCATAAATGCTCCAAATTGATAATGATTCCGCTATTCTAATGAATATTGAATGAAAAACCAATACAGATCTTGTAGGTTCATTTATTGATCAGCTCTGATGAACATGTCAACCCCTATCCCTCTGAAAAAACAGAAAACTATAGCGCTCGTTGAGGTGGCCAAGATCAATCCAACATTAATTTCTCATACTCAAACAGACGAAAACTTGATATACTCTCGGCCCAGATCATTGATGGAGAAATGGCTTCATGACTGAAGTAATGGCAACAGTTGCCTCTACAAATAAAATTACCTACCTTGATGGTATCCGCCTTCACCGAGCACTCATTGCAGGCTTCCGGGAGGTTATTGCGCGCCAGGATTACCTAAACCAGATAAATGTATTTCCTGTCCCCGATCGCGATACGGGCACCAATATGGCGCTCACACTTAACGCAATTATCGAAGGCACATACACCTTTCACAAGCCAGAAATTAATCACCTATTAGAACAAGTAGCTGACTCCGCTTTAGATGGCGCGCGTGGAAATTCCGGTGCGATAATGGCACAGTTTTTCCATGGCTTTAGTGAAGGGGCTAAAAACGTTCATAAAAAAATGACCACACGGAATTTCATTGCGGCAATGACGACCGGCGTTAACTACGCACACCGCGCCTTATCACAACCCCAAGAAGGCACGATTTTAACGGTCTTTCGTGACTTCTCTGATGAACTCACTCGGCAACAACTTGAAAATGACGAAATCGACTTCGTTACTTTGTTTAAGCATGGCCTTGAAGTCGCCGAAGAATCCCTCCAGCGCACCTCGCAACAAATAAAAGTATTACGCAAAGCGGGCGTTGTTGATGCCGGTGCACAAGGACTGGTTGACCTCCTTAATGGCATCTATGAATTCATCTTAAATGGCTCTATTGACAGTCTCAGCTCTGAAAACATGCAGCCCGTTGAAATAACGATTCCCAAGGAAGAGCTCGAAGCCGCCGTCAATGAAAAATATCAATTTTGCACAGAGTGCTTGATCAACGGCAGTGATATTGATCAAAATACATTACGTGATGAACTTGACGAATTAGGTAACTGCTTAATCATTGCGGGCTCATCGAAAAAAACTAAAATTCAC
Source organism: Coxiella sp. (in: g-proteobacteria) (assembly GCA_002732805.1). Lineage (GTDB taxonomy): Bacteria > Pseudomonadota > Gammaproteobacteria > Coxiellales > Coxiellaceae. The sequence continues at coordinate 6,988 of NVSS01000093.1, read as the reverse complement.
ATTCATGTGAATGATCCAACCAAAGTCTTTGAAATATGCCGCGAACAAGGACATGTATCAGGACAAAAAGCCGATGACATGATTCATCAACAAAAAAGCTTTAATCAACGCGAAGCCACCGTCGCCATTTTGACTGACTCAGGTGCAGACTTCCCTGAAGGAATGGTTGCCGACCTCGGCATTCACGTGGTGCCACTCGCGATTAACTTTGGTCAGAAAACATTTCTGGATAAAGTGTCAATGACCGCACCTGAGTTTTACCATGAACTCAAAAAAAATCCTGTTCATCCACAGACATCGCAACCGAGCTTTGGTGACTTCCATCGTCAATACCAATACCTCAGTAGCCACTTCGAATCCATCATCGCCATTCACTTGCCCGCCAACTCGAGCGGTACCTTAAATGCCTCAACCACAGCTGCCAACAAATGTGACAAAAACAATGAAATCACAATACACGATTCCATGAGTTTTTCAGCTGGGCAAGGGTTAATCGTGCGTTTCGCCGCTGAGCTTGCTAAATCAGGCATGACCTCTGACAAACTCACCGAAGCATTGGACGAAATCATCCCTAAAACGTATGCCTACGCCGGCCTCATGGATTTATCCTATGCGGTGCGTGGCGGTCGTCTACCTGCAAAAGTAAAACGTATTGCCGATTTTCTCAGACTGATACCTGTTATTAGCGTGGGCAAAGAAGGCCGACTAAAAGCCACATGGAAACTGTTTGGCCGCAAGCATGTTCCGCAAAAATTCCTTAAAAAATTATTGAAGAATTTTTCTACCAACAAAACGTATCGCATTTCAATTATGCACACCAACAACAAAGTGGGCGCACTTGAGCTGAAAAGCCTAGTTAAACAAGCTTACCCCCATTTGGATTCGTTGGATGTGGTGGACTGTGGTGCCGCGTTAGGCGCACATGCAGGCCCTGGCGTTATTGGAATTGCAATGCAAGAAGCACCTGCTGCAGGTTTTATGAGCGTGCCTTAGGCACGCTTCACACAAACAAGCCGTGGCAAGAAAAATGCGATAATTCCCACGACCAGCTGAATCAGGTTCAAAATCACATAGCTCATATCATATGAATTAATATTTTCATGGAGCGCCTTTAACAACACAAACCATGCCAGATGGTTTAGCGCTATAACACACAAAAGGCCACCCAAGAGGTGTGCTAATATCTTAATCATCCCCAGCACTGTCAATTGATCCATTGCTTTATCATTGATGCCCGCAAACAGCCAAGCTGACAACGGCTTGCTAACACTCAATAGGATAACACCGAGAATAGCCGGCACTAGAAAGATATAAAGTGAATCGACTGCACCTGATTGTAGCAGCGGCGCCCTATGCACAAGGGTGGTGTACACCCGATTCACCAGCGCTAAATCATAAAATGCATAGAACAATATCAGCATACCGCTGGTGATCGTTGCAAACAGTGTGAGCCGTGATAATGCCATCGAAACCTCCTTGTTGCTTCACCGTATAAATAAGCGTAGCATAGTGGCTATCATATTGTACAGAAGGAGCTTACTTATGAAACTCATGACGTCACTCGTCGCCCTATCCGCTATTGTTACTGTCTCTATGGCCAATGCAAGTCCCACTGCATTCTCCCTGTCTTCAAGCGGATACACGCAAGCTGCGTCAGGCGATATTTTCTGCAAAAATCAAGCGCCTGGACAAGTTACCTGCTTTCCAACCATCAATCAAAGCACGCAAGAAATTCATGTATGGTACGTCAATATTGGCGACAAAACACTAGAGACCTCTAAATGGTTGTTATGGTCTGGCCCCGTTGCCTCAGACCCCATTATGGTCATGGTGCTCGATAAAAATGAGAAGCTCGTGTGGAATGATAAGATCGACAACAAGGTCGGCTTAAAGTGTGAAAATGACGACGAATCTGTGCGCTGCTGCCCCTGGAAAGACGCCAAGCCCTGCCCACCGCCACCGCCCAGTTAATACTTTTCGGTGCCAGGCACCCTTTGGATACTTATATCTAAATGGTACCTCGCACCGAAACCTCTAACTAATATTTCCTTAATGAATAATAGGTACACTGATCGCTCAACTGATTAGGGTACACCATGAGCAATCACCATATAAAATCTATAAAACAAGAAATTAGAAAAAATATGGGGCTCAGTTTTCCACTCATCGCCTCGCAATTACTCTTTTCTTCCTGCGGTTTTCTCGCCACGGTCATGGTTGCACATCTTGGTAACACCGACCTCGCCGCCACCGTACTCGTCAATATGATCTGGTTTGGACTATCGACTGTATTTTTAGGCATGATAAGCGCGGTCAGTGTCTTAGTCTCCCATCAATACGGCGCAAAAAATTATCCTGAAATCGGGAAAATTCTGGAGCAATCCCTAATCCTAGCCGTTGTAATCATTGCCTTGATTTTTGCTGTCTTAGAAGCCGTACCTGCGCTGCTACGTCTTAGCCATCAACCACACAACGTTATTGTTTTGGCGATGCGCTACGTCCATGCCATGTATTATTGGATTCCCGCCTTAACGTTTATAAGCGTACTTCAGCAAGTATTGATTGGCCTAGGTAAGACCCGTATTGTCTTGTTTGCCAGCGTGTTGCTGGTACCACTCCAGATAGCCTTTATTTATTGCGTTATGTTTGGTAAGTTTGGGTTGCCGGTAGTCGGCATTGCTGGCGTTGGCTATGGCATTGCAGCTGCCGACACCCTGGGATGCATCGCTCTATTAGCCTACCTTATTTACAATAAGAAATTTAAAAAATACCGCCTGTTTTCACGTGCAAAATCGACCTCACGCTATTTTCGTGAATTGATACGCATCGGCTTTCCCATGGGGCTCATGACCTTTATCGAAGTATCCGCCTTTACCATGATGACCTTTGGTATCGCTCGTTTTGGTACCACCGCATTAGCGGCGCACCAAATTATTTTACAATACCTCGGTTTATTCATTACCATCGTTTTTGCAATGTCACAAGCGATTACCATTCGCGTGGGCCATGCCGTTGGCGCTAAAAATAAAAGCGACATTCATTATGCGATAGGCGTTGGCATGGGCCTTAATTTTTGTTGCATGTTCTTATTGTCGATGGTCTTGTTTTTCCTACCTCATTGGATGATTCACTTTGATGTCAATATCCATGCTGCTAATAATCAGGCGCTTGTGGCCGCTGCCACCAAGCTATTTCATGTGGTTGGATTCTTAGTGTTGTTTGATAACTTTCGCATTATTGGTTTTGGTGCACTACGTGGCATTAAAGACACGAAATTTCCGATGCTCGCTTCGTTCATCGCCTTCTGGGGCGTCGGACTGTCATCAGGGTTCCTCTTTGGCTTTATACTGCATTGGGATAGCGCCGGTATTTGGGCGGGCATGACACTCGGTATCGCCTGCGGTGCGATCATCATCATCGCACGTATTATTTATAAGTTGAAACACTTGGATCTCGATAAAATTCTTGATGTGAAATCGAAAAGTGAGTCCCTCGAGCTTCAACCTAATTAACCATCTCCGACTATCCGTCGCACACTGCCCCCTTGTATGCCACCTGTTACCCTCCTTGGTGAGTACGTAATTGAAATGCTATTTGTTATATATGAAAACCTGAATAACCTGGACTTAGAGCCCTATAAAAATTTTATTTTCAATAATCAAGAATTTTATTGTTTAATAAAACAACGCGTAGCCAGTTACTGGAACTGTTATTACCGGTGGAACTATAAAGATAAAAAAGATTATGTAGGCTTTAAAATACTTACTTTTATTGACTCATACATTAAGGACACCGACGATGGCTAAAATCACCCCTCGTATTCAACACCCCGATGTAGCATCTGAATATGAACGCTTTCCCACACACATTCGTACCAAGTTACTTGTAATTCGAAAGCTTATCTTCGACGTTGCCGCTTCAATACCTGAGGTCGGCGCGATAGAAGAGACACTTAAGTGGGGCGAACCGAGCCACCTCACCTCTGCATCAAAATCAGGAAGCACGATACGCTTAGCATGGAAAGCCAATCAGCCTAATCAATTCGGTATCTACTTTAACTGCAAAACTACTATTGTTGAACCAATAAAAAGCCTCTACGGAAACGCACTTACCTATGAAAAAAATAGGGCCGTCATTTTCGCTGATAACGACGAATCACCCATCGCTATATTAGAGCATTGTATTGGTATCGCCCTAATCTACCATTTAAAAAAAGCACCGTTAAAATAAGACGCCAGATGTTACAAGTATACCTAGAATAGGTTAACACTACCCAAAATAAGCCTCGATTCCCTCCTGCCAAGGATACACCATAACATTACCCAATTTCTTAGCTCTAGGATCCTGTGAAAAACACACAGCCTCACAGCCCTCTAGCTCTGTCGCAATGGATTGAATATTCTTTAAATCCGCTTCCCTCACATTGTCATTACTTTTAATTTCGATTAAGAGTAAGGGCTGGCCTGGACGTTCAATAACAAGATCAATCTCAAGACCAGAGCCTGTCATGAGATAAGAAAATTTATAATCTTTCTGCGCATAGGCTTCTATTTTTATACATTCAGTCACTATAAAGCTTTCAAATAATTCTCCATAATAACTCGTGCCTTTTTGAGGTGGAATTTGTAACATACGCGCTAGTGCGCGTGATACACCTACATCAAAAAAATAAAACTTCGGTGACGACTTTAAGCGTTTTCGAAAAGAGTGATGAAATGGCTCAAGAATAAATGCAAGCAGGGTATCTTCTAAAATAGAAAAATAATTTTTGACCGTCTTATCTTCCACACCAACGTCTCTGGCAATATTAGAATAGTTTATAATTTTTCCATTTGATTGCGCTGCCACCTCCAAAAATTTACGGAAAGGATCGAGCTTTTTCACCAGTTGCTCAGCCCATACTTCCTCCTTGAGATAGGTTAATGTATATGTTTGTAAAAATTGGCGACGATCTTGATCGCTATGAAATTCAAAACGTTTTGGTAACATACCATAGCATAACGCCTCGTTTAAATTAAACTGCTCCTTAACTTCAACATACGAAAATGGGTATAAGTGGTAAACGAAAGCACGCCCTGCCAAAAGGTTCACACCTTTTACTTTTAGCTTTCGTGCGCTAGAACCTGTCAATACAAAATATTTTTGACACTTCTTTGTTTCAATCAACAAATGGACCACATCTAGCAATCTGGGTACTTTCTGTATTTCATCAATCAAAATATGCGTGCATGTCTCAGCAGCCGCCTCGACCACATCAATAAGCTCATTAGGATTGCGTGAGAACCGATCCTCCTCTAATGGATCAAGTAAATTAATATAGATGTTTGATTCAAGGTGATACGTTGCTTCAATCAATGTACTCTTGCCCACACCCCTCGCCCCAAAGAGAAAGAGGCTGTAGGTTTGGGTCAATTCTAATAGGCGCTGCTGCATTTCAATCATCCGTAGTCTACTCCGAATTTGCACGACATATTCGTAGTATACTACGAATTTACCTCGTAATACACTACGGATTTGCACGACATATTCGGAGCCTACTCCGATGTTGACAATAAATCTGAGCGATAATTATTTTTATTATTAAAAATCAATAAGTTAACTATGGCATTAACTGCGAGAAATAAATGGAATAATCTGCTTAAATTCATGCTGCGTAGCTTCATACCAGCAAGCTAGTTCAGATAAGGATGGCTCTGGTGGTTCGCACCAACTCACCCCATGACCCTTCTCTATTACACTACACTCAACACCGTCAATCACCGCATCCATCATATTATTAGTGATCTTCTTAAGGTTGAGCACATTAAATGCCTCAACAATCGCTCGAGCAGTTTCAGGCGCGACACTTCTTTTGTACCATACGTTGTTGGCGTTTTAAGTTTATACGGCATACGCTGCTTCCAGATAACTCTTCTGAGATAATAGGCTTGATTGTCTTGGAACATAGACCACGAAACGAAATCAGACAACGTATCATTTTGCAGCAAGATAAACCTTAATTGCTTATCATCTCGATTGACCAAACCCGGATAGGATTCCGGATGACAGAGTGATTTTAACGCCTCTAACTCAGATGCATTATAAATTGACATAATTATTCTTTACAAATGGATACTTAACCACATCATGCTTGATTGAACAATCGTCTTTTCCAATTTCTTTTTTCAATCGTGCGAATATTACGCTCCGATTTAATGGTGTCTAAATAGCGAATCAAATAGTGCAATTCATCATCTTGATCATCACCAACATAAGGCTTAACGGCGATTAAATTACCGTAGTTATCAAGATGATTTTCAGGTGAGTCATCAATCACAATCACATCCTCCAGCCTATATTTTTTTCGTAATTTACGCAGCTTCTTTTGATAATTCAGCTCGCCCGTTTGTGACCTATAACTTGGCGTACATTTATTTCGCGCCCAAACAAAACTAAGCGGATAACCAACAGGAAAGGCACACTCAACGATACGCTCTGCATAAGCGTCAGTCGACACAGTCCATACAGCCACTTCAAAATTCGCTTGGCAATACAGAAGGAGCTCATTGAGATGCGGCCTTAGGTAGACGGTATAAGGGCCCGCCTCGAAAGCCGGCACCTTCTCTGGAAGAGGTACTTTAGAAGCATAAATTAAGGTTTCATCTAAATCAAGAATCAGTAATTTCATGAATTAAGTATACCCTAACGTGCACTATGCGTTCCACGAAAATTGGAGTTCACCTCTGCCGTGTTGGCATTAATTTTTTTAATTAATCGAATACACTCAGAAGGTTACAAAAGTTAGTGCAAAAGTGACAGCATTTATGGCCCCAGGTCCCGCTCCCGCCTTTCATCTTTCTCCGATGAGTCCTCCGATGAGTCCTCCGATGAGTCCTCCGATAAGTCCTCCGATAAGCCTGATAGCCCCTGCTCCTGCGATGGGCCTATTGACCCCCGTTTCTGCGATTTGGCTTTTACCCCCGATCCCTGTCGGTGGGCTATTGGTGCC
>NVSS01000092.1 GCA_002732805.1 Coxiella sp. (in: g-proteobacteria) | reverse complement strand
ACCATATTCAATGGAAATTTAGAGATGAATTAAGGCCAAGATTTGGAGTAATGAGAGGTAGGGAATTTTTAATGAAATATCCCGCGGTAAAAAGAATCAATATATTAAACAGAAAAAAGTTGATCTCTATATTGATAGTCCCTACCCGGCATTAGTTATTTCTCAACGGGCACCGAGTGTTATAAAGATGCGTCGCTGGAAAAAAGGGATCTCCACCTATCGTAGTGTTATCTTTGTCAAATACAATAGTTCAATAAAAGATATCGCAGGATTAAAAGGAAAGATGATCGCATTTGAAGAACCCTTTTCGACAGCGTCCTATTTTTTACCCAAAACAGCCTTACAACAAAAGGGATATGTATTAGAAAAAAAGAGCGCTTCTAGCATAACGCCATCCCAGGAAGTAATCGGTTATACTTTTTCGGGAAATGATAAAAATACAATCGCGTGGGTGTTACATGGAAAAGTTGTTGCTGGCGCAATGAACGAAGCAGACTTTGATAAATTTTCAAAACTACATCCACAGGAGACGCAAAAGTTAAGAGTACTCGTTGAAACCATGTATGTTCCCAGGCACGTGGTTAGTTTTCGCAAAGGCATGCCTGCTAAGCTACAGAAAAAAATAGAGCAACTACTTGCTAATATGCATAACACGATTGAAGGAGGGAAAGTGTTGATCAAATTTGAAAAAACCACAAAATTTGATATGTTACCGGCTAAGCAGAAAAAGGATTTAAACGCACTCAAAAATTTAATAGATAAACCATGAAATTTAATTTACGTTGGAAATTTACGTTTTATATTTGCCTACTGCTTCTTGCCGTCGGGGTTGGCATTTCACTATATTCAATTTACCAACAACGACGAATCTTATTTCAAGAAATGATCACCAATAACACAACCAATGCACATGTCCTTGCAAAGGCGTTAGTTAATGCCGTCTATAATTTAGATGTCAATCAAATTGATCAGTTGTTAGAAGCCGCAAAAGAAAATAAAAATTTATCGGCAATTTATATGTTTGACTCAAAAGGTGTGGTGCTGACAGATGGGACTGAAGAAAACATACTGATGGGCATGAACGTGCCGCCTATCGCATCGCTCATTAAATCCGTTGAGGCCGATAAGAGAGCCCAGATTCTTAATAATGATCAATTCGTTTATATTGCGATGCCTGTCATGACGCCAGATCAAAAAGTAATTGGGGTGCTTGCCTATAAAGTTTCAAAAATCCTTTTAAATATTCAGCTGTATCATGTGTTGAGAAATACGTTATTGATGTTGGTATTGATTCTAGTGCTGGGCATCATCGGAATGTTTTTCTATGCTAAAAATTTTACGGCGCCACTTATTCGTATGGCAAGGCAAGCGCGATTAATTAGTAAAGGTGAGTATAAACATAGATTAACTGTTTATAGTCATGATGAAATCGGAATGCTAACGAATGCTATTAATAAAATGACAGAGAATCTTGAAACAACAACAGTGTCAAAAGAATACGCTGAAAATATTTTCGAATCTATTGCAAATATGTTAATTGTTGTAAAGCCGGATTTTACGATCACCGATGTAAATACAACAACATTAACAACATTAGGCTATAAAAAATATGAATTACTTGATGTGTCAATTGCATCACTTTTCAATGAAATACAAGCAACTGTTGATGTGAACGATCAGTCGACTCAAATAAATAATATAATTGAAAACAGTCTGTTGCAAAGCATTGAAAAAACATTCATAAAACGAGACAAAACAGAAATAACGGTATTATTTTCAAGTGCAACTTATAACGACCCGTCCGGTGATACAATGGGAATAATTTGCTCTGCACAAGATATATCGGAACTCAAGCAAACACGGGACCAGTTGATACAGTCTCAAAAGATAGAATCAGTGGGCAGACTCGCTGCAGGTATCGCACGTGATTTTAATAATTCATTAGAGGGCATTAAAGGCAATGCTGAATTTCTAAAAAAAAGCAATTTAGGTAATGCGGATCAACTTAAAAAAATTGATGTTATTCTAAACGTGACTCAACAAGCAGCTGTCTTGGTACGGCAATTGTTAGGGTTTTCGCAAAAAGGACAATATGAACGAGAAAATATAGATGTTAATAAAATTATAAATACTGTAAGCACGCTTTTGGAAAGTGCTGACGAAAAAAATATTATCATTAGACGTAAGCTAGAGGATGATTTATGGGCTATGTCAGGTGATTTTTCACAAATTAATCAGGCGGTAATGAATGTAGGGATCAATGCCTTAGACGCTATGCATCGAGGTGGCGAGCTCAGCTTTACGACTCGGAACCTTGTGCTAGATAAGGAGTTTTGTAAAACGCATACAAAATTACGTCCGGGTGATTATATATTAATTCGCATTACAGATACAGGTGTTGGTATTTCCTCTGACATTATTGATCAAATATTTGAACCCTTTGTGACAACAAAGGAGGTGGGTAAAGGAACAGGTTTAGGGCTTTCTGTGGTTTACGGCATAACACGAAATCATGGCGGTGTGGTTACGGTATATTCAGATGGGGAGAGCGGTTCGACATTCAGTCTGTATTTCCCGCGTTCGATGAATGCAGGTGGAAATACAGAAGGTATACAGCATCAACCTAATGATGTGACGCCATCCGTACTACTGCCAAAGGAGATTTTGATCGTTGATGATGAATATTATATTCGTGACATTATGGCTAATATGCTCATGGAACGAAATAAAGCGGTTAAGCTTTTGTTTGCGGGTGACGGTGAAGAAGCCGTAACGCTCTATAAACAAAATAAAGATCATGTTGAATTAATTATTATGGATGTGACCATGCCAAAAATGAATGGACTTGAGGCATTTGAATTAATTCGCTCTATTCATTCATCCGTGCCCATACTTTTTATTAGCGGATATATGGAAAGTGACGAAATTATTGCATTACGTGCACAAGGTCGTGTTGATTTTATACAAAAACCATTTTCAGAGAACGTTCTCATTGAAAAAGCTAATGGCGTATTGCATTGATTTTAATCAGGCTAAAATGAGCCATGATTTTTATACCTAATTGAAAGGACTAGGAATAGCTTGTAACCTACATAATTAGACGATCTGAGCAAGGTGCTTGAATGAAACCAATTCACTTATTGATTATTGATGATAATGAAGATGATAGAGTGTTGTATAAACGCCTCTTGTCAAAAGATTATGGTGAATATTACACAATTTCTGAAGCGATTAATGGTGAGGAAGGTTTAACTATCTGTAAGAATAATCCGCCTGATTGTGTTTTATTAGATTATGATATGCCCGATATGAATGGCATTGAGTGGGTGGAAAAAATAATGATTGACCTAGAGGTATCCATACCGATTGTTATGCTAACGGGGCAGGGCAATAAGGAGCTCGCTAAAATTGCAATCCAAAAAGGTATTATCGATTATGTTGTAAAGTCAAATATAACAACAGAAGGATTACATCGAATTATAGACACGACGATTGAAAAGTCAAAATTATTAGATCAAGTTGCCATTCAAAAACACGAGCTTGAAACGCTTGCTCATAGTGATCACCTAACGGGGTTAAAGAATAGGTTTTCATTTGAGGCTATTTTAGATGAAGAAATCAAACGATCTAAACAGCAGCACTTATCTTTTGCACTCTTATTTTTAGATTTAGATGATTTTAAACGAGTGAATGGTGAATTTGGCCATGATGTTGGTGATTTATTACTAAATGAAGTTGCCTTCCGATTGACTCATGCCCTACATGAAAATGATACGCTAGCGCGATTTGGTGGTGATGAATTTGCTATACTTCTTGAAAATATAACGCACATTCGTTATGCGGGTATTATTGCTGATAAGCTAATTCACTCATTAGACAAGACGTATGTTATTGATGAGAAGGAGGTAAGTGCAAAAGCAAGTATTGGTATTGCGTGTTACCCTGAGGCGGGAACAACACGATCTGAATTACTTAAAAGTGCAGATATGGCGATGTATCATGCTAAGGGTAAGGGAAAAAGCTGTTTTAAATATTTCACTGAAAATCTCAACACGAAATTTAACAAACAAATACAACTTCAGCATTTATCGAACGATTCAATTATAAATGACGAGTGTCATTTGCTTTATCAGCCCATATATAATACGACTGATCTAAAAATAGTATCTGTTGAGGCCCTGATACGATGGAATCATCCAACACTTGGCATCATTGAGCCCGATGAATTTATTCCCATTGCTGAACAATCAGGTACTATTAATTCAATTGGTTCTTGGGTATTGGAGCATGCCTTGGATCAATATAGTGATTGGATTCATAACCAGTTACGTCAACCACTCAAAATTGCTATCAATGTATCCCCTTCCCAATTATTAGATAAGCAATTTGTAGCGTTATTGAAGCGATTGGTGAGCCAGTATTCTTTGGATCCGACCAATATTACCATTGAACTTACTGAAACTGCGATTATGCGACCCAATGACATTTTAGATAGCTTGGTAAGTATTGATTCATTAAATATAAAAATTGCGATTGATGATTTTGGGACTGGATTTTCATCACTACGGCATTTGTGTGCGTTGCCCATCGATGTTATTAAAATTGATAAATCCTTTGTTCAATCGATACATTCTAATCCAAATATGGCTAAAATGGTAAAGTCCATTATTGCAATGGCACAAAACTTAGAGTTAGCTGTTGTTGCTGAAGGCGTCACGACAAAGGAGCAATTTCAGTTCTTACAAGAAAATGGCTGTGACTATGTCCAAGGGTTTTATCTATCAAAACCGCTAAACCCAAATGAAGTTTCAAAATTGTTATGCCACAAAAAATAAATTTAAAATAAAAACCCCTTTGCGGTCTCAGCGTTCCTGGCGCCTTTGCGTTTGAACTATGAGCAATGCATGGCGCTCATCGAGACGGCGTTAGCCGCAGCTCCTCAGAGAAGTGATTTCTTTAAATCGTCAAGGACCGCTTCAGTATAAGGGTTATATTGTTGTAAGTCTTCAAACAACACCCGGCTGTCGTTACAGGTTTGATCGACGATGCCGAGTAAGCGCGTAAAACCGAGTGTATCAATAGGTGTGGGGCAAATACCCATGTCATTTAAGGCGCGACCGAGCAGGTGGGTGATGCCTTGAGAGCGTGCTGCAAATTGATCGTGTTCATCTGCGGACAGTTCAATGACATCAATACCGAGGCTACTAAAATAAGTTTTCCAAGTCGTATAGGCCGTTGTATCACCTTGAATATCAATCATGACCATTTTGTTTTGCGTGCCTTCAAAATAGGAGTCTGGCCCAAACAAGGGGTGAGTGGCAATAATGTTAACCGTGTCAGGCAAGTGTTTTTGCATGCAGTCGACAGGGTATAGCTTAACAGAGCACGTGTCGATGACGGTTGTGCCCGCCGTTAAATGAGGCGCTATGTCAGCCACGACAGCATCAAATTCACGTATCGGTACGCACAAAAAAACGGTGTCATGTTGATTTAACGTGGTGAGTGCATCACCTATATCATAAAGCGTGACGCTATGATCTGGTTGCAGTATGTTTTGTAAGAGTGTGCCAAAGCGTCCCTTACCAATAATCGCAACCGTCATGGCAAACGCTCCACCGCAGCAAAGAGGGTCAAGTTGTGTTTGAGGTCGTGAATGTTAGGTGCGATCAGTTCAAGGCTATAGAGCTCAGCACAATTGGCATTCGCAATCACGGCACTGGTCTCCGACAGAGTACCATCACTTAAACGACGCGCCGCTTCTGCGGTATCATCTTCTTCAACCAGCTGGCAACTCCAAAAATGATCAGCCAAGTAATTGCGGCACTGGCGCAAGGCTTGTTGGTGAGAGTGAATCTGCTTGATCTGGGTTAAAGGCACGCCGGGTTTTACTAATAGGTTTTGTGCTATTTCAACATGAAATAGGGATAGGATTTTGCAGTTGTGGTGCGCCAGAGCGTGAATAGTCTCGATGACAACGCCACCTTGTGCATTTTCGATAGCAATGATGCCGAAATCTGTTTTCCCTGCAATCAATTGTGCCAATACATTTTCAGAGTTGATTAAGTAATCCAATGTATAGGTCTCAAGTTGATGCATGGCCGCAAATTCGTTGGCCGCGACTTCTGAAAAACTTCCGGGAGCCCCCTGTAAACCAACAATGGGATTAGGCATTTTTGAGGTCCTCTTGAATTTGGCGGCTTTGTGAAAAAATGAGATGGTAGAGCGCGCTTATCTGTTCGGCATGAAGTGGGCCATTACTCGTGTTCGTGAGGTTATCAATGATCACTTGTTCGCGCGACGCATCTTTGATCGACGTGTTACCGTTGTCGTGTTTTAATTTTCCGATTTCAAAGCTGAGCAGTGCGCGTTTGTTGAGGAGTGCAATAACATCAGCATCAATAGTATCGATTGCATCACGGTGTTCTTTTAGTAATGATTGTAACGCACTCATTGTTTGCTCTCCCGTTTCGATTTAACCGTGTTAGCCAATAGTGCCATCGCGGTTTCAGTATCGTCCCAGCCAATGCACGCATCCGTAATGCTTTTGCCGAAGATGAGCGGTTTATCTTTTGACAGTGGTTGATTGCCCGCTTCAATATTGCTTTCCACCATCACGCCAAAAATAGTATCGTTGTCTAGCACTTGTTGGCATACGTTTTCAAGTACGCCGTGTTGTTTGGTGTGGTCTTTTTGGCTGTTGCCGTGGCTGCAATCCACCATTACTTTTGGTGTGACGTGTTGGTTGTTCAATAAGGTCGCCGCATTGTTAACGTGTTCGGCTGTGTAGTTGGGGCCAGTTTGTTTGCCGCCACGTAAGATGACGTGGCAGTTGCTGTTACCGGTTGTGCTAATGATCGCCGCTTTGCCCTCTTTCGAGACGCCGAGAAAATGATGCGGCTGCGACGCCGCTGATATGGCGTCAATTGCAATTTCCAGATTACCCTGGGTGCCGTTTTTAAACCCAACGGGCATGGATAAACCCGATGTCATCTCACGGTGAATTTGGCTTTCAGTGGTGCGTGCACCAATAGCGGCCCAGCTGATAAGGTCCGCTATATACTGGGGAATAATCGTATCAAGGAATTCGGTGGCGGTCGGTAGGCCAAGCGCATTGATGTCGATGAGTAATTGGCGAGCGAGCTTGAGTCCGTCGTTGATCGCAAAGCTGTCGTTAAGATAGGGGTCATTGATGAGGCCTTTCCAGCCGACCGTCGTGCGTGGTTTTTCGAAGTAGACACGCATGATAATGCACAGCTCATCTTTATATTGTTCGCGTAAGGTAACGAGCCGCTGGGCGTAGGCTAATGCGGCTTGTGGATCGTGGATCGAGCAAGGCCCTACAATGACAACCAGGCGGTCATCTTTATCAGTGAGGATGGATTCAATGGCTTGACGCGTATCGGTGACAAGCTGATAGGTTTCCTTTGAGGCCTGAAGCTGCGCTATGAGCGTAGCAGGTGCTGCTAAGGCGATCAGTTCTTTGGTGCGTAAGTTATCAGTGATTATCATGTCGATTTCTCTATTTTTGTGATTATTCAGTGGGTTGTGCGGGTTTGCTAATAAAAAATGTGATTAGCTAAAATAGAAGAAGTTACTAAATCGATAGGCATAGAATGACACGCCATTGAAGGCATTGGTACGGAATATATTTAAATTTGCAGTTAACATAGAATCATTTATACGCAACTGCTGTTTCATTGTCAATGGTTTTTACTCATGGTAAGCTATTTTAATTGGACAGATCATAAGGATGTCGTGATGATGAATAACCGTAAGGGATGGGTGCTGAAGGCGGCAGTTGTCTGTTTCGTGGCCCTCGGATTAGCGGCCTGTAGTAAAGAGCCAACGTTTAATGATTCGCCAAACCCACTGCCAAACTACATTAAGAATTATCAAAATACACGTAAATCTGTGACGGTATCCTATTGCCGACTGTTGAATCAGCGTACGCATGAAGCGTTTCAGGGTGCCGCTAAAACGCGTGTCAAAGCGAAACAATACGCCATGGAAAACTGCTTGCTTAAAACCCAATATAGACGCGATTGTACGACTCATCCTAAGTATTCTTGTGGTGAACGGAAACAGTTAGAGGAGATAGATGATGACTAAGGACGCACTCATACGGCCTATTTTATGCTGTTGTTTAATGGCGCTTATGGCGTTGGTTATGGTGAATGCACACGCGGCAAAAAAGAAAAAACGAGTACACTACCGCGAGGAAACGTATTATGTGCCAGAAAAAATGTTTGTGTGTTCGGTTTACAATCGCAGCTCAGGTGTCACCTACTACGGCAAAAGTCCTAAAGAAAAATACGCACAAACCTATGCGCGGACGAGTTGTCAGATGAGGTCCTATGAGGGCCAATGTTATGTGCGCACGAGGTGTAACTTGGAAATGGTACAGGTCCGTAAGCGCCGTTATATCCGCTCATAATTAATTTGGGGACGGGGGTGTA
>NVSS01000091.1 GCA_002732805.1 Coxiella sp. (in: g-proteobacteria) | reverse complement strand
TAAACATCAGAGCGCCCTACATTCTACCGGTCATATTAGTAGCCGCTGTCCTGATATTGTTATCGATTTGGTATAGTGTGCGAACACGTTATGTTGGTGAATCCTAATGGTTACCCCACAGGTTAGCGCGAGGTCATAATCAAGCGCCCACCACTCAAGGAATCATCCCTTTGGAAACCTTTTTCCGAGATCAGCAAAGCACGTCTCTTCGGAGTCTATTGTCTTAGCCGCTGCATGGCCAAATAAAGTAAGCCCTGGACCACTATTATCGTGAATTCCCATTAGCCCCTCTTCAAGTTCGATTTGACCGATCTTTGAATAAGCTGAATTTCCATCATCCGCCAGAGCACCATCATCTTTTGTGAGGGGCAATTGAGCGCTACCTTGCTTATTCTTTTCATTATATTTCCTGCAGCGTATTCGAGTCTGAGTCCTCGCTCTCTTAGCTTTCAGAGCAGCGACATCACAATCACCAGACAAACCTTTTCGAATTCTAGAATTGTTCATAGCAATTATTAAAGAATTCATATTGGAGTATGCAATATGCCACTCATTCATTAGATCAATCTCATTCGGCGTCAGAGAAAAAATTTCATTTTTACGCCGCTCTTCGTCTGATAAGACAATGACAGCCTTCATCGCTGAATTGTCTACCCGCGCGCTCTTCCTTTGATCCGCTTTCTGCGCTCCCTTGCTTTGATCCGCTTTCTGCGCTTTCTTCCTTTGTCTCATATTATAGCGTTTGATTGCATCTCGTCGTTTTATCACATAAATATAGTCATCGGGTTCCACAGCTTCTTTTAAATGTACTATTGGCGCATATCCAACATGACTCGGACTTTTTAAAATAATACCCTTCCGGGACTCTATCGCTTCTGCAGCTTTTTGTTCTGCATAACTAACTGCATATTTGTGGCCCATTGCCCCCCCCCTTAATTAATTGCGTAATAATAGCACGCCCAGGGAGCCTGTCAATTGGCTTTTATATAGCCAACCAACCTCTTGAAATATAAGCAAAGACCACCTAGACTAACCACTAATCTCTCGGGGCGCTTATTGCTGAGATGTGACTAATGTACAGTCCGGTCCCGTAGAACCTGCTCAAATTAGTATTTGCGAAGGGAAGAGAATGCGCACACACCTCAGGTGCGTCTATTTGTCTTCGCTCACAGGAGACATTTATGACACACCATCACTACCCCGCCTCACAAAAAGTTTACCGTTCCGGCACCCTTTATCCTTCTATTAAAGTACCCATGCGTGAGATCGCACTCACCAATGGCGATACATTTACAACCTACGATACATCCGGCGCCTATACCGATCCAACACTGACACTCAACTACGTCAATGGCGTGCCTAAAATTCGCCACACATGGATTGAAGAGCGACACGATACACAAACGTATACCAGCACCCATTTAAAGCGCGTGTGCGTTAAATCTAATGGCCAACCCGTGACACAAATGTCCTATGCCAAACGTGGCATCATTACCCCTGAAATGGAATTCATTGCCATTCGCGAAAACGTGTCTGCCGAATTTGTGCGTGATGAGGTGGCTGCCTGTCGTGCTATTATTCCGCTCAATGTGAATCATCCTGAAGTTGAGCCAATGATCATTGGCCGTCATTTTCATGTTAAGGTCAACGCCAATATCGGCAATTCAGCGGTCACGTCATCCATTGCCGAGGAAGTAGAGAAACTCACCTGGTCGACCATCTGGGGTGCGGACACCGTGATGGATTTATCCACGGGCAAAAACATTCATGAAACCCGTGAAACCATTTTACGAAACTCACCGGTACCCATTGGTACCGTACCACTTTATGAAGTGCTCGAGCGCGTGGGTGGCAAAGCAGAAGACCTGACCTGGGAAATATTTCGTGACGTGCTCGTCGAGCAATGCGAACAAGGCGTTGACTATTTTACATTGCATGCCGCCGTGTTATTACGCTTTGTACCAATGACCGCGAAGCGTGTTACAGGTATCGTATCGCGTGGTGGCTCGATCATGGCTAAATGGTGTATCTCACATCACAAAGAAAATTTTCTCTACACCCACTTTGAAGACATTTGCCAACTACTATCACAATACGATGTCAGTATTTCACTGGGCGATGGATTACGTCCAGGCTCTATTGCGGATGCTAACGATGAAGCACAATTTGCTGAATTAAAAACACAAGGCAAGCTGAACCGTATTGCATGGAAATACGACGTCCAAGTTATGAATGAAGGTCCTGGCCACGTTCCCATGAATCTCATTAAAGAAAATATGGACAAGCAGTTAGAATGGTGTGATGAAGCGCCGTTTTACACGCTCGGGCCGCTCACCACCGATATTGCACCCGGTTATGACCACATTACCAGCGGCATTGGTGCCGCAATGATTGGTTGGTATGGCTGTGCCATGTTGTGCTACGTGACACCCAAAGAACATTTAGGGTTACCGAACAAGCAAGATGTTAAAGATGGGATGATTGCCTATAAAATTGCGGCCCATGCTGCCGATGTGGCGAAAGGTCACCCCAGCGCCCAACGACGTGATGACCAGTTATCACTAGCACGTTTTGAGTTTCGCTGGGAAGATCAATTCAACCTATCCTTAGATCCGAATACGGCACGCAGCTATCATGATGAAACATTGCCACAAGCCACGGCGAAGCAAGTACACTTTTGTTCGATGTGCGGTCCTAAATTTTGCTCGATGAAAATAACGCAAGACATTCAAAAGTATGTTGCCGATCAGATGAAACAAAAGTCAGATGAATTTCTTGATAAAGGGGCTGAACTGTATCACGAAACTGAGGAAGTTTAATGCACATTGGCATTGCTGGCGCTGGCCTGATGGGCCGGTTGCTGGCTTGGAAATTAAGCACACTGGGCCACGCCATAGATCTGTTTGATCAGGATCTATCAGGCCAACAAAGTGCTGCCTATGCGGCTGCAGGAATGCTCTCTCCCTGCACCGAAGCCATTGTGTCACAAGCATCTATTTTTGAACTGGGTAGGCAGAGCTTAGCCTTATGGCCTCGCATCATTAAGGATCTAGGCGCTACCATTCCATTGAATACAAACGGCAGCATTATTGTTTGTCATTCCAATGACACGGCGGAGCTTCATCATTTTATCCAGCGGCTGTCACTTAAACATGATGCCACACAAATACAATCACTCGACCATGATCAGCTCACACAACTTGAACCTGAACTTTGCATGAATCACGGATTTCATCTTATCAACGAAGGCACTATTGATAATCGATGTTTATTGAGTGCGCTCAACTCAGCACTTAGCCAACGTGCGGTCACACAGATTGAAGCGCATGTTACCTCAACACAACCATACTGCATTCAAACGACCACACAAGCATATCACTACGACTGGGCATTTGATTGCCGAGGCATGGGCAACAAACAGCACTTTAAAACCTTACGTGCAGTGCGTGGCGAAGTGATTCGCGTGCATGCCCCTGACGTCAACTTAACCCATATGATTCGACTCCTGCACCCACGTTATCCTGTTTATATCGTACCGCAAGCGAATCAACAGTATGTTATTGGTGCTACTGAAATTGAATCAGATGACACATCGCCTATTTCAGTGCGCAGTTGCCTTGAATTGCTCAATGCTGCGTACAGCATACACAGTGGATTTGCCGAAGCACGTATTATTGAAACGTGTAGCGCCTTACGCCCGACCTTACCAGATAATTTACCCCGTATTATTCATGAAGCAGGCTTTAGCGCTATAAATGGCTTGTACCGACACGGCTTTTTAATTGCACCTGCCCTATTAGAACAATGCTTATTAACCATACCGGAGAAGATTACATGACTGCCTACATCAACGTGAATGGTGATCAACATACGCTGACTGCATCGTTAACACTGGATAAACTGATCACGCAGCTAGCGTTAACACCCAACACCTTCGCTGTTGCATTAAATGCCGCTTTTATTCCTAAATCACGCTATGCGGATACCGTGCTCGCTGAGCATGATGCCGTTGAGATTATTTCTGCCATGCAAGGAGGTTAAGATGTTAAAAATTGGCACATTAGAACTCGAGTCACGATTACTGCTTGGCACAGCGCAATATCCATCACCTCAAACATTGATTGAAGCGATTACTGTGTCTCAAACCCAACTAATTACCGTATCATTACGTCGCCAAAACATCAAAACCAAACAAAATGGTTTTTGGGACCTACTCAAAGAAGCAAATTGCCACTTTTTACCAAACACCGCCGGCTGTTATTCCGCCAAAGAAGCGGTCACTACCGCACAGTTAGCGCGTGAGCTATTTAATACAAATCTCATTAAACTGGAGGTGATCGGTGATGAATACACGCTACAACCAAATTCATTCGAATTGATAAAAGCTGCTGATGTTCTTATTAAAGACGGTTTTGAGGTGCTGCCGTATTGCACCGATGATATCATTGCGGCACAAAAACTTGTTGATTGCGGTTGTCGTGTTTTAATGCCCTGGGCGGCACCGATTGGCAGCGGACGCGGCATTATTAATCCTTATGCACTTGAGTTATTTCGTGAGCGCTTTAAAGACTATACCGTGATTATCGATGCGGGGCTTGGCAAGCCATCTCATGCCAACCAAGCATTGGAGATGGGTTTTGATGCCGTATTACTTAATACTGCCGTTGCATTGGCTAATAACCCTGTTAAAATGGCACAAGCATTTGCTCATGCCGTCACTAGCGGTCGCTTTGGCTACGAAGCCGGCCTCATGCAACAACGCAACATGGCACAAGCAAGTACACCACTCATCGGAAAAATGGAGCACATCCCATCATGAAAACCATTGGCTTTTATCCTGTCGTTGATAGCGTAGACTGGGTAAGAAAACTCGCGCCACTCAACATACAAACCTTACAGCTTCGTATTAAAACTAAAACGTCGGCTAACGTAGAAGATGATGTAAAAGAAAGCATCGCATTAGCACGGCAATACAACTGCAATCTTTATATCAATGATTATTGGGAGCTCGCCATTAAACACGGCGCTCATGGCATTCACCTCGGCCAGGAAGATATTCAAACTGCTGATATTCAGGCTATTCATAAAGCAGGTATTTGCTTAGGCGTTAGTACACACAACGACCGTGAAGTCGATGCGGCATTGGCCTGTGATCCGCATTACATTGCCTATGGACCCATCTACAATACAACTACTAAAATAATGAAAGCAACGCCTCGTGGAACAGACCGCCTAACGTACTGGGTGAATGCCTTAAATTTACCGGTTGTTGCTATTGGTGGTATTAATTTAGAGCGTGTTGATGCCGTGGTAAAAACAGGTGTTGATGGCGTCGCCGTTGTGTCAGCGGTTACCAAAGCGGTCAACTATAAACAAGCCGTATCCCAGTTTAAACACCACACAGCCAAATATAATCAAACTGAGCTAGCATAATGAGCTTGCTATCGTCCGATGAATTTCTACGTTATCAACGACAAATGGCCTTACCTCAGGTAGGCTACGACGGGCAAAAAAAACTTAAACAAGCGCGTGTTTTGATTATTGGTATGGGCGGTCTTGGATCACCGGTCAGTTTGTACCTTGCAGCAGCAGGTATTGGCACCTTAGGATTGATTGACGAAGATCACGTTGACGTGTCAAACTTACAACGGCAAGTTATTTATAAAACAGCCGATGCCGGAAGATCGAAAGTAGAAGCTGCAGCAGAACAATTATCGGCACTTAATCCGCATTGCCATCTGAATTGTCACAACGATAAATTTTCAGATGATTCTGCAGAGCTTGTCACACAGTATGACATCATTGCTGAATGCAGTGACAATTTTAAAACAAAATATGCAGTGAATGATGCGTGTGTCACCCATGATAGCATCAATGTCTCCGCGTCCATCCAACAATTTTCAGGCCACATCGCCTTATTTAACGGTAAAAATAGCCCCTGCTATCGCTGCTTGTTCCCAGAGATCAATGACCAAGACATTAGAATCTGCAATGAAGCCGGGATACTAGGCACCACAGCAGGTATTGCCGGTACGCTACAAGCGCAATGCATTGTAAACCACCTATTAGATATCAATCGCAAGTCCATGCTCTACACTATCAACACTCAACTGCTCAAGCTCAATCAACCGGCGCTCGCATTCAATACAGACTGTCCTTTTCATGGTGGCTAATGCCATACGGTACAGTACTTAAAAATCAAAATTCCACAGCTTATGGTCCATTAGCTGGCTGGGGTTAATACTTTGTAACGCATGCAGCATATTACTCGGCACGTTGGGATTATCCGCCTCCAAATCATCAATCAAGCGCTTTACCTGCTGACGTTTTAAATTTTGCTGTGAGCCACAAAGATTACACGGGATAATGGGAAATTTCTGTTCCTCCGCATACGCTTGAATATCTTTTTCTTGGCAATACACCATGGGGCGTAACACCACCTGCTTCTTACTGTCGGTTAATAACTTTGGTGGCATCGAGCATATTTGACCGTTGTATAAAATTGACATCATAAGCGTTTGAATCAAATCATCACGATGGTGTCCCAGTGCAATTTTATTGAAGCCATTATCTTCTGCATAACGGTAAATATTGCCACGACGTAAACGCGAACACAGCGAGCAATACGTTTTGCCTTCCGGTACTTTTTCTTTCACTACCGAATAGGTATCACGTGTTTCAATTTCATAGGGAATCTTACGCACATCAAGCCACTCACGTAACTGTGAATCATCCCAGCCGGGGTGTGACTGATCAAGCGTATACGAAAACAACTCAAAACGGTAGTTTGATCCGATGCGCATTTTATTCAGCAAGGTTAATAAGGTAAAGGAATCCTTACCACCGGATAAGCACACCATCAGGCGGTCGCCCTTATTCAGCATCTTATAATCGTGCAATGCTTTGCCGATATAATGTATTAATTTTTGTTCTAGCTTTGATGGTTTAGACATAAATACCTCACAGTTGCGGTATTATGACACGCAAATAAATAGTGTCAAATGCGGCAGAATAAACCTATACTGCCACCATGACATTCGATGATTATTTGCTCCATATCACCACCTTAAGCGCTAAACCTATTGATCTTAGCCTCACGCGCGTTCAGCACGTTGCTAACCTAATGAATCTGCTTGAACTTAACCACTGCCCTGTCATTACTGTTGGCGGCACCAACGGCAAGGGCTCGACGGTCGCCATGCTCGAAGCCATCTACCGTCAAGCCAACTTTAAAACAGCCGTGTTCACCTCGCCACATATTCACTGCCCAACAGAACTCTTCCGCATTAATGGCACTAATGTATCAAAAGAACAGCTCTGTGCGGCATTGGCTGCTGTCGAACAGGCGCGTCAATCGACGCTTCTCACTGAATATGAATTTTACATGCTGGCCGCACTTTGGCTTTTTAAACAATCCGCGCCCGATATCGTTATTCTTGAAGTCGGCCTAGGGGGTCGTGGTGATGTCACCAACATTATTGATCCCAGTCTTGCGATTATTACCAACGTTGCGCTGGATCATTGCCAATGGCTAGGTAACGACCGCGAAGCGATCGGTGCTATTAAATCGGGTATCTTTCGTGATGGCATACCGATCGTCATTGGCGAACGCCATCCGCCACAAAGCGTCCTTAAGCGCGCACCACAGGCGTATCGATTAGGGCGTGATTTTGATTTTGCATCAACAGATAGTGGATGGCGCTGGCACTGTGCTGACATTAACTTGCCGAATTTGCCACGATCTCAACTCATAATGGATAATGCTGCTACGGCATTAATGGCGGTTGCCTGCTTACATCCTGATTTTTTAAAACAACCCCTTCCACATCCTGTTACCGTACCCGGCCGCTTTCAACTAATCCACACCCCGTGCTTACAAATACACGACGCTGCCCATAATCCAGCAGCCGCACACATGCTTGCAAAACAATTGACACACTTTAATCATCCCGGGAAAATTAAGGCTGTTTTCAGCATGTATGCTGATAAAGATATTGACGCAACAGTGAATGCGCTTGAGGGACATATTGATCAATGGTACGTTGCCCCACTTAATCACCAACGTGGCGCCACATTACCACAACTTGAAACAGCCTTATCCAAACAAACATACCTAACTTTTAATAGCATCACCACCGCCTATGATAATGCTATCGCGCAAAGACACGAGACTGATTTACTACTTGCATTTGGTTCATTTCAAGTGCTTAGTGAGCTACTTTAACTGTTTCTTCAGAGCAAGTGCCTCAGCGCCATACGTAATCTGATCCACTTTGGTACCCTCTAACATCGCTATAAATAATTTTAGTGATTTTTTTGAATACGTATTAAACGTGATATTAAATTTTTCATTTTTCATGAGCGCCTGATGTAATTTTGTATACATCAGTCTCATATTGTTTGATCCCGCATAAATAAATAATCCAATATCGTCCGAATGTGCAAGCTGGTAGGATACGGCAGGTGATTTAGCCA
>NVSS01000090.1 GCA_002732805.1 Coxiella sp. (in: g-proteobacteria) | reverse complement strand
CACACCTAACTCATAAACATGTGGGGTCAGACCACACCTAACTCAAGATTTACACCTTTTTTCAATGAGTTAAGCTTGGAGTTAGGTTTAATAGTGTTAAACATAACTTATGCGCTAACTCATTGAAATTGTTAACCTGTGAGTTAGGTTTAACACTATCAAACCTAAATTTACGTGTAACCTACTGAAAAAAATAGAATATCTTGAGTTAGGTCTGGTCTGACCCCACCCATATGATCATATATTGAGCAATTATTTCAATGCTGTTACAATTATGCCAAAATTTGACATCTTAGAGCAATGCCAAGCCGATATACTGGCACTATCAACGTTAATGATAAGGGTAAGTTAATGAATATTAAGAATAAGTTTTTTACAGCACTCATCTCAGCAAGCATCGCTATTGGCGGTCTTGGTGTCGTAACACCCAGTTTTGCAGGCCATAAACACGGTGGTGGCGGTCATCATGGTGGTGGCGGTGGTCATCGTCATGGCGGCGGTGGTGGTGGTCATCACGGTGGTGGTGGCGGACATCATGGCGGAGGCGGTGGTCATCACGATGGCTTGGCCATTGGTCTTGGCATCGGCGCCCTAGTCGGTGGGCTTGCCGTCGCTGCGAGCGAACAGCCTCACTACTACGGTGGTGGTTATGGTTATCGTGACTATTATGGTCCACGCTATCACGACGGTGGCTGCCGACGCGTTGTCATCCGCAACCGTTGCCACACCAATAGCTGGGGCGACTACGTCTGCAACCGCGTGAAACGCGTACGAAACTTCTGTTAATTGCTTAGAATTTTGGGCGCGGACTCGGTGCTGCGCTCGCTTCACAGCGCGTAAGTCGCGCGGCAAACATCAATTCTGCGGCATGTGGATCGTGATTCATTAATGCATTAGCACATAACGTCAGTGTGTGAGCATCAGCTTCTGGCCCTGTGCTTTTGTTTTTCGGCATGCGTCGCTTGACCATGACAACCTCCCTGTAATGAATAACACTCCCATCATAACGCGATTATGGTACGAAAAACGAGCACTTTTTCTCATTTAATGTATCACGATCGTGACTTAGCGTGCTATTTAGGCTTATTACTCGGCGACTGAGTAGACTGCGCCGTCGGCACTTGATGTGACCCGGGGGTTTTAGGTTGCATGGATTTTAACATATCCGTTGTCGCTGGAATTTGTGCATTCATAAATATCATACTCGGATCCCCTAGCACCATGCCGGCACGTAGCGAACGTTGACGACTGGACAGTGGACTGGAGAATGCGGTTCCCTGTTTACCGCCAGCGGTAGGGTATTCTGAAAAATATTGTTGATTCATAAAGTCACCGCCGCCCTTAGAAGCAACACCAAAGAGGTTACCAAACTGCGTGAAGACAACATTCATATTTACCGGTACTTTGCTCGCCTCAGCAAAGTGATGAAACACTTTATTACGTTCTAAGAAAACGCCGTCCACCACGACATGCACGCCGGCATCCGCGGTATTAACCGCTATTTCGCCCTTGGCAATACCGTCCTTTAACCACGCATAAAAAAGATCACCGTATTGCGTGTCTTTCGCCACTTTCATATCGACGGGCACTTGTACCAGTGCATTCACCAGGTTATAAACGTCCTCGCGACGCATCAATCCGAGACCATGACTGACCGTACCGCCTTGGCCGTCATCGCCACGTAATACATCCAGCCAATCTGCATAGACCTTGAGATCACTGACCAACCATAAAAATCCTTCACGCGGCATAATTTGCTGGGCTAGCATCGGCGCTAACGCATGCTCAAGGCGCTGATAAACGGGCGCTAACGGGTATAACTTATAAAACTCAGCCTTACCGACCATGCTGCCTTCAAAGGGCTGCCATTCGTCAACAAAGCCGCCTTCTTCGGTGGTCATAACAACTTTATGATTGATAATCACACGCGCAACATCCCTAAATAATGTCGCCGAAAAAAAGGCATATAATAATAACGGATCAGGATTTGGTTCGCTCGAAATATAATTTTTGACGGCAATCACTGCCCGTGCAATACCCTCGTTTAGCAAGCTAGATAACGGGCCATTCACAACGGTTGGCATCACTTGTACAAATTCAGCAAATTGATGGAGGGTGGTTAGGTATAAGCGCTCATAATCCTCATCAGAGATAAAAATCATGCCGCGTAACTGGCGTAATACGCCCTGATGGCGCGATGAACCCAATAATGCTTCCGCCGTCAAGACGGATAGTACATGTCCTGATGTATAGGTTTTTTGAGTCGCCCCCTTCATTTGACTCATTTTCCCGCTAACAAACATGTTTTTTCGCCTTTTTTATCTAAATAACAACGAATTAGTTCAGCTGAGTATAGCAGCTATTCTTATTTGGAATAGTCCTAACTTCCGCTTGCACTCAATATGGCCTATACCCTACCAAATTATTCCGAATTGGTCAATTTTAGCGCTAAAATCACTGTGCAACCAATTGATTATTAGTGCAATAGAGGATAGCATGTGTCAGATGATTGGAGTGATAGACGAATGACCCATATTTTCACCTACCAAAGCCTCGGCATTCTGGCCGCCATTGCCATTGCCTGTGCGCTCATACCTGTCTATTTACGGGTACTCAAAAGCAAAAATTTACAGTCTATTACAACCACCCGGTTAATATTGCTTGTCATTGGCAGTGGCTTATGGATAATGTATGGGTTTCGTGACAGCTCGCCGGGCATCGTATTGCTGGCGACGTTTAGTTTTGCAATGACCAGCATACTGTTTGCTATTAAATTAAGAAGTAATAAAACATCATGACAACGATTTACGATCCTGCCCTTATTGAAAAAGAGGCACAAAAATTTTGGGATGAGCATCACTGCTTTGAAGCAAAAGAAGACTTAAGCCGTGAAAAATTTTACTGCCTCACCATGTTACCTTACCCCAGTGGTGACTTACACATGGGTCATGTGCGCAACTACACCATTGGTGATATTGCGGCACGCTATCAACGCATGAAAGGCATGAATGTATTACAACCCATGGGCTGGGATGCCTTCGGGTTACCTGCTGAAAATGCGGCTATTGAGCGTGGCTTACCGCCTGCCGACTGGACACATAAAAACATTAACAAAATGCGTAAACAATTCCAGCAGCTTGGCTTTGGCTTCGATTGGAAGCGTGAAATCGCCACCTGTGAACCGAGCTATTACCGCTGGGAACAATGGTTATTTGTACGCCTATTTGAAAAGGGACTCGTCTATAACAAAAGCTCCGTCGTTAATTGGGATCCCGTCGATCACACCGTCCTTGCCAACGAACAAGTCGTTGACGGAAAAGGCTGGCGCTCTGGCGCGGTCGTCGAAAAGCGCGAAATTCCACAATGGTTTTTTAAAATAACCGATTACGCTGAAGAACTTGCAAATGATCTCGACACGCTGGATGGCTGGCCCGAACAAGTGCGTACCATGCAGCGTCATTGGATTGGCCGCTCACAAGGCGTCAACATTACCTTTAAGGTCAGCAAAGAAAAAGAAAAGATTGCAACGTTTACCACGCGCCCTGATACGTTGATGGGGGTTACCTACCTTTCAATTGCCCCTGAACATCCGATTGCTAAATTAGCGGCAAGCGGCAATAGAAAAATTTCTGCTTTTATAAAGGAATGCCAAAAAGGCTCTGTTGCTGAAGCGGACGTAGCAACACAAGAAAAGAATGGCATCGATACCGGCCTCTGTGTATTGCATCCAATCACTAAAAAGAAACTACCCATTTGGATTACGAATTTCGTATTGATGGAATACGGCACCGGCGCTGTGATGTCAGTACCCGCACACGACCAACGTGATTTTGAATTTGCCCGCAAGTATGACATCCCCATGATTGAGGTCATCAAACCTAAAAAAGGGAAATCAGACATCAGCGAAGCAGCCTATACCGGTGCTGGAAAACTGATTAACTCTGGTGAGTTTGATGGTTTAGATTCTGACGCGGCCAAACAAACGATTATCGATTTTTTAACGGCGAAAAAAATCGGCAACGCAACAATCACCTATCGTCTACGTGACTGGGGTATTTCCCGCCAACGTTATTGGGGCACGCCAATACCCATCATTCACTGTAAACACTGTGGCGCGGTGCCCGTCCCCGAAGCGGACTTACCCGTTGTACTCCCCACCGACTTGATTCCTGATGGCCATGGCTCACCGCTGGTGAACTGCCCCGAATTCTACAAAACCAAATGCCCTACCTGTGGCAAAGCAGCTAAGCGCGAAACCGATACCATGGACACCTTTGTTGAATCGTCTTGGTACTACGCCCGTTATTGCAGTTTTGACCAAGACCAAAGCATGTTAGACGAGCGCGCCAAATATTGGACCCCCGTCAATCAATACATCGGCGGTGTCGAGCATGCCGTACTACACTTGCTCTACGCGCGCTTCATGCATAAAGTATTACGTGATGAAGGACTCCTTAATAGCAACGAACCCTTTAGTCACCTCCTAACACAAGGCATGGTGCTGAAAGACGGCGCTAAAATGTCAAAATCAAAAGGCAACACCGTAGCACCTGCCCCCTTAATCAAAAAATACGGCGCGGATACCGTGCGCTTATTTATTACATTTGCGGCACCGCCTGAGCAATCACTTGAATGGTCTGATCAAGGTGTTGAAGGCTGTCATCGCTACTTAAAAAAATTATGGACGTTTGCGATGGCACAGCAAAGTTGGCTCCGCGACTTTGAATGCAATGATGATGCGTTACCCACACATTCGAAAGACCCTGACATTCAACACAGCTACAAACAGATTCATGACATCTTACATCAAGCCAACTACGACATTGACCGCTTACAGCTCAACACGCTGGTGTCAGCGGCCATGAAACTGCTTAATGTATTAACGACCCTAAAAGCAGACAGCATTGAAAGGCAACACCTGCTGCATGAAGGGCTCACTATTTTAATCAAACTATTAGCGCCCATTACGCCGCATATCTGTCATGAGTTGTGGCGCCAACTCAATTTGGGAACAAATATTCTTGACGCCAGCTGGCCTAAAGTAAATCTTAAAGCCCTACAAACCAGTCACATTCAAATGATGGTTCAAATCAATGGCAAGCTCAGAGGCAAAATTAGCGTCGCCGCTGAAGCGAATAATGAAGAAGTGGAGCAACTGGCGTTAGCCGATGAAAATGTGCAGCGTCACTTAGAAGGCAAAGCGATCCGTAAAATTATTGTCGTTCCGAAAAAACTGATCAACGTGGTGATTTAAATTATGCGTCTCATAAAGCATTTCAAAATAGCGACCGTGTTCATTCTTTGTGGACTCCTGGCCGCCTGTGGGTTTCACTCGCGCGGCCAAGGTGACCTACCGCCCCAGTTTCATACGCTATACTTTCATCCAAAAAATCCGTATGAGCCTGTGGCATCACAGTTTAAAAATTTACTTCAAGCGATGGGCGTACGCCTCGTTGATTCAGCTGATCAGGCAGCGTATTCATTAAACTTTTCAAAATCACAGGTCTCACACAACAGCCCCAGCATCACCAATAACGCCCAAGCAACAACACTCAACTTCCGGCAGAGCATTAGGGTGTCCATTGAGAGCAATAAAACGCATCGCATTATTGCCCAAAATAACTTTACGGCCACCCTTAATCAGCTGCTCAACCAAAATCAAATTATGACCGCCAATACCAGTGCCATTGCGACGCGTGACTTACCGCGCACCTTGGTTTCCGATATCTTTTTATGGCTTTCCACACAACAGGTACACCATGCATTCAACAGCACATACAAGCGCAAGCAATTACCTACTCAGCAGTGATGATCATTTACTGCTGCAAGAAGCCAGAGACCAGCTCATTCAAGACGCACGTGCGCGCGGCTTTACGACGCGTCAGATAGTCACTATTAGCCAGGCAAGCGACTGGCAACAACTCATCGAACAAACACAAAATATGGGGCTGTTTAGCGACAAACAAATTATTGATGTACGTAACCCAAGCGCTAAATTCGACAAACAAGTGCAACAAATTCTAGCCCATTATGTCAAACAGCCCGACCCCGACACGCTGCTTATTATTTCATCGGGCAAACTCAGCGCGGCACAAAAAAAAGCGAAGTGGTTTAAGGCCATTGAAACGCAATTCGTCGTTAACATAATCTGGCCAATACAACCACGCGAACTTCCAAAGTGGGTCACGCAACGTTTAAAAAAGCGTGGCCTTACCGCCGATCATGAGAGCATTAAGCTACTGATCGAACTAACCGAAGGTAATTTACTCGCTGCCAATCAGGCGATTGAAAAACTGGCGCTACTCTACACCAATCAACATATTGCCACCCAAGAGGTCATTACGGTCGTCCATGACAGCGCGCAATTTAATGTCTTTGACCTCGCTAATTATGCGTTGATTGGAAATGTTAAACGCGTGATTCGTATTCTCGACGGTATGCGCACGCAAGGTGGCGAAGCGACGCTTGTATTGTGGGCCTTATCACGTGAGATACGTGAACTCTACACACTTGTTTTCCAACACCAACGCGGTCAATCAATCAATGCGTTACTGGCCAAGCAATGGGCCTCGCGAAAACCGTTACTGCAGCAAGCCATGCGGCGTTTATCGCTTGACACGTTACGCATACTATTGAGCAAAGCACATCACGCCGATCTTTTAATTAAGGGCGCTGCAACAGGCAATGCATGGGATGCACTGACCGAGATTGCTGTTACCCTTGCTACCGCACAACCCATAGGAGTATCCATATGATTGCCATGTTAGGCGGCACCTTCGACCCCATTCACAACGGCCATCTTTATATTGCGACAGCAGCGCTGACGGTCTTTTCGTGTGACAAAATACTGTTTGTTCCTAATCGTGAACCCGTGCACCGTGATCATGCGCTTGCCACGGCAGATGAGCGCGCGGAAATGGTGGCGTTTGCTATCGAAACCAATAGTGCCTTTCAATTGTGTGACATTGAATTAGAACGGCCGGCACCCTCTTATACGATTGATACCATCAAAACACTGAGCAGACTGTATGAAAAAGAAGAGCTCGCCTTAATTCTCGGCAGTGATGCCTACGCCCATTTCACGGAATGGCTGCATTTTGAAGAAATACTGGAATACGCTAAATTGATCGTGGTGAATCGGCTTAATGAGGGTAATACACTCACCTCCGATGAGCAGATTGATCAAACGCGTGTATTGTCTCTTGATATTGAACCGTACCCCATCTCATCTACCGATGTCCGTCAACATATACGTGACCATGAAACCATAGACGACTTAGTCCCGGATGCCGTTCAAGCGTATATTGTTGAGAATGGGCTCTATTCTTATTCTTGTTGAGGTGGTTTTTTCAGAAGTACGCACACACCAAACACACAGGCCACGAGCGACCCCATTAGAACACCCTGACGCGACAGGTTCTCGTACTGCGTATTGGCAAAGGCCAGTGTTGACAAAAACAGGCTCATGGTAAAACCGATACCTGTTAAGGAGGCGACACCCAATAACTGGCGGTAACTTGCTTGTGCCGGCAGTGTGGCGATCTTGAGTTGTAATACGATCCAGCAACAGATAAACACACCGACTGTTTTACCAACAAATAAACCTAATGCAATACCAAGCGGCAGCGGCGCCAACAATTGAGACATATGGAATCCGGCAAAAGGCACACCACCATTAAACAAAACAAAAATCGGCAGCACACCATAGGCGACCCAGGGATGCACGCGATGCTCCAAGCTACGCAGTGGTGAATCGTTTGCTTTGCGTGGATTGCGCAATGGGACCAGTAACCCCACCACCACACCGGCTAAGGTCGCATGGATACCCGATTGCAAAACAGCGACCCACATGACCACGCCAATTAATACATAAGCGGTAATACTGGTCACATGGTAGCGATTACACAAGACTAACAAGATGATACAGAGAATCGCAATGGCAAAGGAAATCCACGATAACGAATGTGAATACGAGACGGCGATAATGATAATAGCCACGATATCATCCACAATCGATAACGCCACCAACATCACCTTTAAACCGTTCGGCACACGCTTACCCAATAACGCCACAATACCCAACATAAAGGCCACATCCGTGGTCGTTGGAATAGGCCAGCCTCTCATTTCGAGTGTATGACCGTGATTAAACAAGATATATATTAGAATTGGGAAGACAATACCACCGACCGCGCCTGCAAACGGCAAGGCCAACTGCGACATATCCGATAACTCACCCTCTAGGAACTCACGTTTAACCTCAAGTGCTAACAGCATAAAGAAAATCGCCATGAGCCCTTCGTTCACCCACAAAATAGCCGGCTTCTCGAGACGCATTTGGCCAATACCAATATGCACTGGCATATCAATCAACCGCTGATAGGCTTGGTCTAACGGTGAATTAGCAATGATAAGCGCGACAAACAAGGCAATAAAGAGTAAAACACCACCGATTGCCTCGAAGCGGATAAATTTTTGAATTTGGCGAGAAATTATCATGACTACTAGTGTAAAAGAATTAGTACGCTATTGCGAGCTTTTG
>NVSS01000089.1 GCA_002732805.1 Coxiella sp. (in: g-proteobacteria) | reverse complement strand
TATTGAGGCACCAAATATTGGGTGAGTAAGCCAAGGCATGTCCTCCCTGGCTTCTCTCAGAACGGTACGTGAACCTCGTACCGATAACGATCCGGATAGTGCAGGCCCATCATGGTTAACGCTTATAGGCCATACTCAGGATGGCTTATGGTCAGTAGATTTTTTTTAGAACGGAATCAATTCATTTAAAATCTCATTCAGATTGTAATAGGTGAAATCTAATTCTACGCGGCAATTGGTAAATTGAAAATACCCCGACACTGTTTTTTCCAACGGTAGTCATTTATATTAATAATTTCATTTGAATTTTTTCCTGCATGTTCATGTGGCGTGTTTCCTTTTACACCTACGTGGCAACGTCTATCGTTATAATATTTTTGAAATGCGTCGAGTTTACTTTGCAGATCGTTAGTAGTGCATGGCGAATTGTTAAATTTTCAGATAAACCCAACAGTTACACCACGGACTAGCGATCTGAAACACGGGAAAATTTCGAAAACTTGCGCCTGATTTCAGTTCCGATACTAAAAGTTATCGGCAGAATTTTAACGCACCTTCTTCGACACTTGCTGCCTTGGTTGCATTAAGGCTGGAAAAAAGCGTGTAATTAGATCCATTACCCTCCCCGTTGGGGACCGCATAAACAGTATTGGCCTCAGAAGTAGATGGATCAACCACATATCCATCTATATCATTTTCGTGTTGATTATCTTCCGCATAAGGAACCGCATAAACAGTATTCGCTCCAGAACTAGATGGGGCAACTACATACCCGTATTTATCCCTGTTATGTAGCTCAGCTGGAATAACCTCAATATACTGAGTGGTATCTGCATCCATAGACCTCACCACTTTAGGTTTATATGCTGGGTTATTATGCATCTTAATAATTGGTGTATTACGATCCATGCTGTAATGATCCAAGGTAGCACGTTGTCCTCGACGTCGATAACAAAACAAACCTGCCGCGAGTAAAGCAAGACCACCAATAACACCACCCACAATAGCGCCTATAGGTAAAGAAGGACTGTCGCCTCCACCATCCTCTACCGTTCCATTACCATCAATTTGAGGGTTTATTGTAATGGATGTTAAATCCGTTGTTGGAGTGAGACTCGTAACGATACTGCTCGTTACCGTGCCTGTGCTCGTTATTGTAAACGACGTATCTGAATGAGTAGTGCTTGATACGGTAGAGGATGATGTAGACGTTTCAGACGTTAGTGTACCCGTTGTCGTGGAGCTTACAGAAAATGAAATATTTGCGGCTTGTGGATGCACATTACTAAACACACGTGTTACACCATCGGCGCTCACCACATAACTCGGTGTTTGATCACTACCATCATGAATAAATACTATTTCACCATTATCGATTTGTGCTTGAGTAAATTGTGTAATGGTATTATTAGAATCTGAAGCAAAAGCAAATCGCCCGTGCTCAACATCCGTCACCATAAAGTTACGCTCATCAACTAAAGGCTCGACTGCTAAATCAGTCGTATTTAATATTAAAGTTTCACCTGACTGGATTTCAATTTGATTATTACTAAACTGCTCCGCACCTCCGAAGATGACATTGCTCTGACCAGCATGTGTTCGATTGTTGGGGGATTTTCCAGGGGAACCTATAATGACATCTGCAATATTATCACCATTGACATCACCCGCTGACGAAACAATAGTACCTGCCTGCGTAAGCACAATACCACTTGTACCATCAAGTGATGAGGCATTCATACTAGCTGGCCAACCACCACTGTGTCCAAACAACACATAACTCTTACCTGCTGCAGAGCCAATGATCACATCATCAATTCCATCAATATTTACATCACCCGCTGGAGCAACAGATAGTCCCAATCTATTATTCTCTACACTACCGTTAATGATTACACCTAAAGCGCCATTCAATGTAGATAGCTCTAACACCGTTGGCCAGGATTGATTATGACCAAATACCAAATAACTTTGACCCACATAACTGAGACCATCTACGCTTACATAAGGCGCTCCAATAATGACATCAGCAAAACCATCAGCATTCACATCACCCGCACCAGTTGCATGTCGACCACTGAAATCACCTGCTGCAATACCATTTAGGATCACTCCTGTATTACCATTTAATGAAGAAAGTTCAATAACAGCTGGCCAAACGCTTCGGCCAAATATTATATAACTTTGACCTGCATCCACACGACTACCTGCATCAGCCCAATGTGCCCCACTAATTAAATCACCAATACCATCCCCATTCATATCACCTGCTGATGCAATATAATGACCTGTTTGATCTGCTCCTATTATTCCGTTTATGAAAACACCTGCTGTATTACTCAGAGTTGCTAGTTCCAATGTTCTTGGCCATGCACCACTATGACCAAATATTATATAACTTTGTCCCGCTTCACCTCGACCTTCTAGAATGGCGCCTTCTGCTCCAATCGCAAAATCATCAATATTATCACCATTAACATCACCTATGGTCGCTGCCTCAAATCCACTTTGGTCTCCCGATGAAATACCATTGATAATGACACCTGTTGTACCATTTAATGAATTCAATTCTAATACTGAGGGCCAAGTATTGTTATGACCAAAGATTAAATAACTTTGTCCTGCACCCGTTCTACCGCCTGGGTCTGCATCATATGCTCCAATAAGAAAATCATCAAATCCATCCGCATTGACATCTCCCGCTGATGCAACAGAAAAACCACTTTGATCACCACTGGCAATACCATTAATGATAACTCCTGACGTACCATCGAGTGATGATAGTTCTATTGGATTAGGTAATCCGCCTCTATGACCAAATACTAGATAACTCTGACCGGCATTCGTACGGCCACCTGGATTTGCATAACGCGCCCCTATAATTAAATCATCTACACCATCTCTATTGACATCACCTGCGGCTGCAACAGATATTCCACTCTGATCACCTGCCGCAATACCATTAATGGTAAAACCATTCACACCATCTAAATTGCTTAACTCAAAAACACTGTTTGGCATTACTCTTTCCCCCGATACTTATTATTAATTGTAAATTTAATTCCTATTTAATCCTACCGCTCAGTTATGGGATTATTATTGCACGCGCAGTAGCAATCCATGGAATAGAGGCGTGATTTTATAAATTGCTTCGTCACCCTCCCCCTGCAATGACACGGTACCTACTGGAAATGACGCGGCGCCACTCAGGGCGCTGTTGTGAAAATCACCCTCCATGCTATGATTTCAAACCTAATCATACTGCGCGGATTCTAACATGACATTAAATAAATTCAAGTGAGGGTTTGGAAACGCTGCATGTGCTGTAAAAAAGTAAAATAAAAAACACATGGCCAATGGATTCGTTTATACTCAAAATGATTTTGCAGCAAGATTGCTCAGCTTAGTAGCTCAGCATGAACAACAAAATAAGATTCAGTATTGAATTTTTTTGCAATGGCGCCCCTTATGGGCTAGTATGACACCCCTAATTGGTCAATTTTTGACGGAACCCAAAAAAGTCCTGTTTTGCAGAAAGATCAGTTCTCATGGGTGTATTTGATTAATTGTATGGCAGTCTTATCAGTTAGGGTGGGGAATAATGATCGATTATGATGCTAGTGCAATAGTAAGTTTTTTGCAGATTTATGGTATTAAGCTGAAGCCACAAGGATTAAATACAGTTGAAGAGCTTCCAGGAGAAGTGGGTCAACCTAATGAGCTGCCGCATCATTATTTTTACCCGTCTGCGACGAAATTTCCAATAAATTCACTTATACGCGATACGGTTGATTATTTTAGTCATACCAAAGGTATGATAAAAGATCGTCGTGTGGGCATTTTGATTCAGTCTGCTGATGGGCGCTTAATGGCTTTGGCGGTGAATTTGTCAAAACCCCAAATGAATATGGCAAAATCACTTAAAGAGGATGTTGATAAATTAAAGGACACCTCAACAAATACTCTTCTCAAGAATCAAGAGTTAGTTACACGATTTCGTCAACTGTATGCCAAGGCAGAGTGTGTCTTATTGGGCTTAAATATGAAAGGCAATCAAGATGCCCCTATTGCGCAACAGATTGGGAGTTTGATTGGAGCAGCTTATGCCATCAAATTAATCCATTTCAATCTTATCCCGCTGGCTACTCAACCATCAAATGCGATTTTGTTTAATGATCTATTAACAGTTTTCAAACATGGTGCTTTCATGCCTAATGCCATTAAGGCAATGATCAATCATCGGCCGCATGTTTTGAAGGCACAACAGCGCGCAGCGATCATAGATCCATTCATAAAGAGGCTCGAAAAAATTAAGAGCATGAGTGAAGACTTGTATCAGCAATTTTCAGATGAGGCCACAAAGTTTCACCGTCATCATCTAATCGTACAATGGCGTAATCAACAGCACCCCGTTGATCTAGCGCAATATGCTATATTTAAACAAAATACCTATACTGCACCATTTAATCTGGAGCAATTTCTTCGGGAATCAAGCATTGATGTCTTGCTGCCGCTGGTGATACAAGAGCAAGCGGTTGGGATCTTACAATTGCTGCAGTTATATGAACAGAACGTGTTGAAGGATCTAGAAGCATGGGAGGCGTCTGCAAAAGAGGAATTAGAAAAAACCAAAAAAACAGACCTAAAAAGTAAGCTATACGATTGGTTAAAACTCCCTGCCGTATTGGCATATCAAAGCACATTAATTCCCGTGGGCGGTGAAGTAATTCCCCTTCTTATGAAAGAGATGGATAAATCTTTAGATGAGGAAGGATCTTGGTATCGACGTATAAAAGGATACGCGCAGCATGGTTTACAACAGGCCAGCAAAGGATTGGCGTATGGCATGACGTTTTCTGATGATTTATCCGAGCGTTTTTCTCAACGTGTGTTAACTACGATGAGCAGTCGCTCAGCTCGGCAGGTATCGGGCGGGTTATTGGGGTTGTATTTTACTTACCTTTTGGGCGTATACACGTTATTACGAACATTTGCTTTCGTTGCATTGACGCAACAATTATTCCGCTATGGTTATACACAGCATCTTGATAATGCAACAGCTAGTGTGAGTCCTGCTAAATTTAAAGACATACCACTACATACATTGGGGCGCATGGTAGGCGTGATGATCGGTATCGCTGAGGTAGCCTACAGGGGTAATGCGGCTCAATTACTTGTCTGCCTAGGTGGTTATGCCGGCAGTCTTTGTGCGGTGAAGCTTACAGAAGATCCACGACAACAACCTTCTGCTGACGATAAAACGATTGCATTTCTCAGTTCGCAAGGTGGCCAACAGTTGGGGCGTGCCGTTGTGAGTTTGATGTTGTTGATGTATATTACATTGGATGCGAGAAATCAACGACGTGAGCTTTTCTTAGATTACTTTAGGGGTCAGGCTGAGAATAGTGGCCTTGAAGATGTGGAAATTCTATTTCCAAACTGGATTTTTAACGTATGGAATTTAATGACAGGGCATGATCCGGTTGGGCTCACATTTAGTAATCCAAGAGATGGTCTATTTTATAATGGGAATTGTGACATTGGTCCTGAAGGTCTTGCCTGTGATCCAGCAATGCCTTCTTTAAGGAATATTACAATTACCGCTACTCTTTAAACTTATTGAACTGATTAAATATTTTTTACAGCTTAATGTACAAGGAGACGTTAATGACAAGGCAAGATGTTGCAGCTACGGTCTATGCACCGGAGACGGCTTTATTAATTCTACAAACACATGGTATTAATATTGGGTTGAGCGCCAGTGCGAATGTATACGTGTACCCTTTGGCGCATGTTTTTCCGGTGAATACCTTTTTGGAAGATAGCATTCGTTATTTTTTAGCAAGAGGCACTGCCGCGACGGAGCGACGCATTGGTTTTCAAATGCAAAATGGTTCAGGTGAATTTTTCTTTTTGCTTTTAAATCTTAGTGATTGGCAGGAAACAGTTGCAGCCGATATTCATCAGCAACTAAATGAGCTGGTCAAGCAGAATAAAAATGATGAAATCATAGATGACAATCAGAGAGTAAAGCAAATTTTAACGAATTCTGCGTTAGCCGAAAAGTTTCGACATTTATATGGAAAAGCTGAGGCGTTGGCATTAGGTATTGAATCGGATCAAGGCCTGGTGGATAAATTGACGCCGTTGATTACACGAGCTTATGCATTGGAGATTCCTTTGAATTTTCTTCCAGCTGAACATAGTGCCTTTCGTGATGTGCATGTGGTGCAGGATGCATTAACATTATTAAGAACGGGTGAGGTCAGGCGCGATATACCATCTATTGACATTTTCAATACACATCGAGATATTTGTAAGCGTGCGCTTCAGGTTCATGAGGCTAATCTACAAGCTTCAGAAAAAGCACTGCGCAACTTAAATCATTATACGCAGCGCTTTGATCGTGTGATCACGCAAACATTGCCGCTTATAGCCATTCCTATTGATGGATGATAGATCGAAATTGGATGGGACGAATGGGTTCGTATGTGTGAGGCGAAGCAATCAAAACAGTGACGTATTTATTCTGCAGAGTGTTTTGATAAATGGAGGAATAGGACAATGGTTAATAGCGTATTTGAATTAAAAGATTTAAATGGGGCGAATGGGTTTACCCTTAATGGAATTGCGGCGGGTGACAATAGTGGTTGGTTAGTTGCTTCAGTGGGTGATGTCAATGATGATGGAATTGATGATGTGATTATTGGAGCTCGTAAAGCAAGTCCAGATGGTCGGGGGAGTGCGGGTCAAAGTTATTTGGTATTTGGTCATAATGGAACTTGGCCCATTAGTTTGGAGCTCTCTTCTTTAAACGGGACAACCGGTGTGATCATCAATGGCATTGCAGAAAATGATGAGAGTGGCTATTCTGTTGCGTCAGCAGGAGATATCAATGATGATGGGTTTGCTGATATGCTCATTGGAGCTTATTTTGCTGATCCAAGTGATCGAACTGAAGCAGGTCAAAGTTATTTGATTTTTGGTCACAACGGTACTTGGCCTGCTGTGTTAGAGATTTCTTCACTCAATGGTACGACAGGTGTCATCATCAATGGTATTTTGCCGGGAGACCAAAGTGGATTTGATGCGGCGATGATAGGGGATGTTAATGGGGATGATATTGATGATTTGATGGTGGGAGCAATTTTGGCAGGAACTGCTGGAGCGGGTCGAAGCTATCTAGTGTTTGGTCATCGTAGTAATTGGCCTGCTATATTAGAACTTTCATCACTTGATGGCACGACAGGTGTTATTGTAAATGGGATATTGCCGGGAGATCAAAGTGGGCATTACGTTGCATCAGCTGGGGATGTGAATGGAGACGGTATAGGCGATGTGATAATGGGGGCTATTTGGGCAAATCCTGGAAGTCGTGTTGATGCAGGTCAAAGCTACCTGCTATTTGGTCGCACGATTTGGCCTAGTACTATAGAATTGTCTTCTTTAAATGGTGTGTCGGGAGTCACCATTAATGGTATTGCAGCAGGTGACTGGAGTGGTCGTCATGCTAGTGCTGCTGGTGATATGAACGGAGATGGGTTCGATGATATGATCATTGGGGCTCCTACGGCAGACCCAGGTAATCGAACTGATGCAGGACAAAGTTATTTGGTGTTTGGTCACAATAATTCTTGGCCTGCTGTATTAGAACTTTCCTCACTCAATGGTACGATGGGTGTGATGATTAATGGTATTACAGCAGGCGATCTTAGTGGTGTCTCCGTTGCGTTAGCAGGAGATGTTAATGCCGATGGGTTTGATGATGTGATTATTGGAGCACAAAGGGCAGATTCCGATGATCGAGTGAATACGGGGCAAGGTTATGTGGTGTTTGGTCACAATGAGACTTGGCCCGCGCGTTTGGAATTGTCTTCTTTAAATGGGATAACCGGTGTAATCATTAATGGTATTACAGCGAGAGACTCTACTGGCATCTCTGTTGCACCAGCGGGTGATATCAATAATGATGGGATTGATGATGTCATTATTGGGGCTCATAAAGCAAATCCTGATGGTCGAGAGGCTGCAGGTCAAAGCTATGTGATCTTTGGTGGTGCTGAACAATTCAGTAGCAATCAAATAGAAATTCAATCAGGTGAAACATTAACATTAAATACAACAAACTTATCAGTCGAACCATTAACTAACAATCGTCACTTTACAGTGAGTAATGTGCAGCAGGGACGATTTGTTTCAACGTATAACACCAGTGAAATCATCACAACATTTTCGCAACAGCAAATTAATGATGGCGAAGTTTTATTTATTCATGATGGCAGTGAAGCAGCACCAAGTTATGTGGTGACTGCGGATAGTGTAACACGTGTGTTTAGTAACGTGCATCCACAAGCAGCAAATGTATCATTTTCTGTAAGTTCAACGACGACAAGTACGATTACTTCAAACAGCGCTACTACTGCAAGTACGGTTACGTCATCCTCTTCAGTATCAAGCACTACTAATTCAAATACGTCGTTTACAATAACGAGTACAGGTACAGTAACGAGTAGTACCCTTACGAATCTCGCCCCAACGACTGATTTAACATCCATTACGATAAACCCTCAAATTGAGGGTAACGGGACAGTAGA
>NVSS01000088.1 GCA_002732805.1 Coxiella sp. (in: g-proteobacteria) | reverse complement strand
GCACACGGTGAAACCACTGTATCTCACGCGGAAGCAAAACGTGCACGCGATTGGGTGAACATCGAAGAATACCACAAGAAAGACGAAGTGATCATGGGTATCATCGTCGAACGTGTGAAAGGCGGCTTTACCGTAGCATTGGGCTCGGTACGTGCGTTCTTACCAGGTTCACTAATTGATGTGAAACCAGTTCGTGACCCAAGTTACCTTGAAAATAAAGAAATCGAATTTAAAGTTATTAAGATGGACAAGAAGCGTAACAACATTGTTGTATCGCGTCGTGCCGTCATGGAAGCTGAAAACAATGCTGAACGTCAAGCGCGTCTTGAGCAGCTTAGCGAAGGCCAAGAAGTGGCTGGTATCGTTAAAAACATCACCGACTACGGTGCGTTCTTGGATCTGGGTGGCGTTGATGGCTTACTGCATATCACAGATATGGCGTGGAAACGCGTTAAGCATCCGAGCGAGCTTATTAATATTGGTGATGAATTACAAGTTAAAGTGTTACGCTTTGATCGCGAGAAAAACCGTGTATCGTTAGGCCTGAAACAGTTGGGCGAAGATCCATGGGTGAATATTGCACGTCGTTACCCTTCTGAATCACGTATCTTCGGTAAAGTGACTAACATCACGGATTACGGTTGTTTCGTTGAAATCGAAGAAGGTGTTGAAGGTTTGGTTCATATGTCTGAAATGGATTGGACTAACAAAAACGTACACCCAAGCAAAGTCGTTCAAAGTGGCGAAGAAGTGGAAGTGATGGTTCTTGAAATTGATGAAGACCGTCGCCGTATTTCACTGGGTATTAAACAGTGCAAACAAAACCCTTGGGGTGAATTTGCAAGCCGTCATGAAGAAGGTGAGCGCATTACGGGTAAAGTACGTTCGATCAC
The DNA here is from genome assembly GCA_002732805.1 of Coxiella sp. (in: g-proteobacteria). Classification (GTDB taxonomy): domain Bacteria; phylum Pseudomonadota; class Gammaproteobacteria; order Coxiellales; family Coxiellaceae. The sequence goes on along the minus strand of NVSS01000088.1, from coordinate 7,804 downwards.
TGACTTTGGTGTCTTCATCGGTTTAGATGGTGGTATTGATGGTTTAGTGCATTTGTCTGATATCTCATGGTCTGAAACGGGCGAAGAAGCCGTACGCAACTGTAAGAAGGGCGACGAAGTGGAAGCGATTATCTTAGCGATTGATCCTGAACGTGAGCGTATCTCATTGGGTATCAAGCAGCTTGAGACAGATCCTATGGCTGAGTACATGGCCGAGAATCAAGATAAAGTCGTTACTGCTAAAGTGATTGATGTTGCCTCCAAACAAGCAACGTTGCAGATCACTGATACAGTGACAGCGATTATGCGTGTGGGTGATTACAGTCATGACCGCATTAAGAGTCTTGAAGATGAGCTAAGTGTGAATGATGAAGTTGATGTGAAGCTTATCGGTATCGATCGCAAGACACACCAAATTCTTGCATCACACAAGGTGCTTGAGCAACGCGATGGTGGCGGTTCACATCAAACACAAGCTGAGCCAACGAACACTACGTTGGGCGACTTGTTAAAAGAAAAAATGAAAGGATCGTCGACTGACGACAAATAATGTCATGCTAGAAGCGGCGGTGTAATGGTTCACACAACGTTACATCGCCGCCTCTAATTTTCTATAAGGATATAGACTATGAAAAAAATATTTCTATCTCTTGGATGTGTTGCATTAACGGCAACGTCTTGTCTCTATGCCGCACCAGCAACGCCTCATTCTAATCCTATATTACGATCTGTAACCGTGACGATGAAAGATGATCATGACGGGAAACATTTGGTTCTTTATACGGGTGGCTACACACGGTATGGGAAATGTGTGAGAGATCCGCATGGCCTATCGTCAACGGCAGAAACCCGGGGACAGCACACACATCTGTCCGTATATTTTAGAACACGAAAAAATGATCGTGCACCGAGTGCTTATGAATTGAAGACAGGTTGCGTGGGTTTTGCAGTATTAAGCCCCGATAAAAAACAGATTAGATGCAGCGCCGGAATGTCTGTCGATAATTTTTATCCACCCGAAATGCGCAATGCCTACAAAATTCGAGTGGTTGGATTTACGCGTGGAAAGCGGTGGTCCTGCAAATTTGTGATCGACTGAGTCCATTTAGAAAACAAAAGCTGTGCAAATCCCATTAATTTGATAGACTAGGCATAACCATTTTTCTAGGAATAACCGATGCGTTATATAATCGCTATTTTTTGGTTAATTGTCATTGTGTTAGCTATCATTTTTGTGGCACTTAACTCGCATACGATTGAATTAAACTACTATGTTGGGAAAACCAACATGTACTTACCGCTATTATTAGTTATCGCGGGCGTTGTTGGGGCGCTATTAGGCATCTTTGCGATGGTGCCGCTATGGATTCGCGCAAAAAATGATCGGCGCCGAATGAAGGGTCGATTACGCCAGGCGGAACAAGAACTCAAAAATTTACGTAATATTCCAATAAAGGATTCGCATTAGTGTTAATGCAGCTGACATTTTTATTGCTGCCGGTGGCGGCAACGTTTGGATGGTTTATGGGGCGCAAAGACCAACAACAGAACCCTATAAATTCAAATCCGAATCAGTTGCGCCATGATTATTTTAAAGGGTTGAACTATTTAATTAATGAGCAACCGGATAAAGCAGTCGATGTTTTTATTAAGTTACTCGAAATTGATAGTGATACGGTTGAAACACATTTGGCACTCGGTAACTTATTCAGACGTCGCGGTGAAGTGGATCGCGCGATTCGCATTCATCAAAATTTAATTGCGCGACCTCAATTGAATAAACCACATCGCGTATTAGCGCTATCAGCGTTAGGCCAAGATTATTTAAGCGCGGGTGTGTTGGATCGTGCAGAGCGTTTGTTTTTAGAGTTGGTACGCATCGGCGAAGAAAACCAGCAGAGTTTGCAATTTTTATTACGTATCTACGAACAAGAAAAAGATTGGAAAGAAGCGATTGAAATTGCGCGCAAGATCGAAGGCCTGTCGAAAAAAACGATGTCAGCAACGATCGCACAGTACTATTGTGAGCTTGCCGAACAAGTGCTAGAGAAGTCTTGGGTTACAGAGGCGTTAGCGCATCTAAAGCGTGCACAAGCGATTGATCAGCGTTGTGTGCGCTCGAGTATGGTGCGGGGGCGCATTGCGATGGAAGCAGGTGAATACCTGGAAGCGATTCGCAGCTATAAATTTGTCCGAACACAAGACCCGGATTACTTATCTGAAATCATCGAGCCGTTATGGCATTGCTACGCCCAGTTGGGTGATGAAGCGTCGATGGTGAAATTTTTACATACCTGTTTGGTGGATACGCCACGTATCAAAATTGTATTGGCCATCTCTAATTATTTACAAGAACACGCAGATGATAAAGCGGCAATTGATTTTGTGGCGGAGCAAGTACAGCGTCGTCCGTCGTTACGCGGACTCAGTCATTTAGTGGGCATTTACACGTCGAACTCTCGTGGCGATACCCGTGAAAAATTACGTATCCTCAAAAAATTCATCGATATGCTGCTATCAGCGAAACCAGTTTACCGCTGCGAAAACTGTGGTTTTTCAGCAAAGACCTTACTTTGGTTATGCCCAGGTTGCCACAAGTGGTCGCGTGTCAAACCCATCCAAGGACTTGAAGGGAGTTAACACACATTATGACGACACCTATTATTGTTGCGTTGGATTTCGAAACAAAAGAAGAAGCGCTGTTTTTAGCAAAAAAATTAGATCCACAACTCTGCCGTTTAAAAGTAGCCAGTACGCTATTTACACGCTACGGGCCCGATTTAATCGAAGCGTTGCGCTTGCTCGGTTTTGATATTTTTCTCGACTTGAAATACCACGATATTCCTAAGCAAGTAGCGGTGGCCTGTAAGCAGGCGGCACAATTAGGTGTGTGGATGTTAACGCTACATGCCAGTGGTGGTGAGGCGATGATGACAGCCGCACGCGATGCCGTAGAAGGCGTGCCAGGCACGCGACCCTTATTGGTGGGCGTGACCGTATTAACGAGCTTATCCGATGCTGATTTAATTCAGATTGGCTATAAAGACAATGTGGTTGATTCGGTACTGAACTTAGCAAAACTGGCTAAAGCCTCAGGGCTCGACGGCGTCGTGTCGAGCGCCGCAGAAGCCAGCGCATTACGCCACGCATTGGGCGATGATTTTGTGTTGGTCACGCCAGGTATACGCCTGCCAGGCAATTCAAGTGATGATCAAAAACGCGTCGTAACACCCGAAGCGGCATTAGCTGCTGGCAGTAATTATCTGGTGATCGGTCGTGCGATTACCCAAGCACCCGAGCCAGTGGTGGTATTGCAGCAAATTCTTAATATGTAACTATCATATTCAAGCGGCCGATGTGGCCCAATTGGCGGGCCTATTGCATTAATGAAAGAGAGTGATATCATCTGTATTGAAGCTGAGCACAATGTACTCGAAGTAACGCTTGATGATACAGAATTAGCGCGATGTAAAGAGTCCTGGGTAATGCCTGATTATAAAGCAACGCGGGGTAGGCTGTATAAGTACATACGAGATGTATCGTCCGCATCAAAGGGTGTGTAACAGATGAATGATAAGGGGTTAAAATGAGCAGACAACGTGATGGCCAAGTTATTTGGCATAAAGGTGAATTTAAAAATCCAGAAGATGCAACGGTTAACGTGCTCACGCACTCATTGCATTATGGTAGTGCAGTATTTGAAGGCACACGTGTCTATGAGACACCGAAAGGACCCGCCGTATTTCGTTTAGACGACCACATTAATCGATTATTTTATTCTGCTGACAGTCTCGGTATGGATTTGCCCAGTAACAAATCGGATATCCGTGACATAACACTTGATCTCGTACGCCGTAATGGATTTCAATCCTGCTATTTACGCCATCTTGCGTATTATGGTTATGGCAATTTACGGGTGATGCCCGCGGATGATGTACCCATTGAAATGGCGATTGCCTGTTGGCCGTGGGGTACCTATTTATCAGATGCGCCTATCGACATAAATATTAGCTCGTATATTCGTATCCATCCCAAATCGACCGTGTGTGATGCTAAAATTGCAGGGCATTATGTGAATTGTATTTTGAGTGGTTTGAAAATCAAAGGCACACACTATAAAGAATCGTTATTTTTAGATGATGATGATAATGTATGTGAAGTGGGTTCGGCTAATTTCTTTATTGTTAAAGACGGCAAAATTTACACGCCACCACTAGGTACTATATTGGCAGGTATTACACGCAATACCCTCATCGAGGTTGCACGTAAGCTGGGTTATGAGGTGTTTGAGCAACATATTCGTGTTGATGACATCCTGAATGCAGATGAAGCCTTTTTATCGGGTACGGCAGCCGAAGTGACCTTCGTAGGAACAATTGATGACAAGCAAATCGGTACGCCCGATCAAAATCCTGTTGCGCTTAAATTACGTGAAGCGTATATGGCGATTGTCGAAGGGCATGATCCTGAGTTTGAGCACTACTTAACGTATGTAAACGAGGAGTAATCGCATGAACAATAACCGCGTCATCGTATTCGATACGACGTTGCGTGATGGCCAGCAATCACCTGGTTGTGGTATGAGTTTTGAATCTAACATCGAATACGCGCGTTTAGCCGACGCGCTTGGTATTGATGTATTAGAAGCAGGATTTCCATCGGCGAGCCAACTGGACTTTGATATCGTTAAAACAATCGCCACCGAAATGAAACAACGTGGTTCACGTATGCGTGTGGCAGGGCTCTGTCAGCTGCGTGAGGCGCAAATTTACAAGACGATGGAGGCCTTGGCCCCGTATCATGAAAATGCAACGTTACACGTTTATTTACCGGTTGACCCCCATTTAATGCAAGCCTCGCTGGGTAAAAAAGCAGAGGACTTATCAGGGTTAGTGGCCGAGGTACACCGTCTTGTTAAAATAGCGGCAGATGCCGGCTTAAGAGTCGAATTTAGTCCGGAAGGGTATTCACGTTTGGCACATACATTCGATTTTGTGAGTGATACGATTCGTGCTGCCATTTCGGGTGGCGCCAGTGTGATTAATTGTCCGGATACGATTGGCGGCGCGTGTGAATGGCAAGGTGAGAATTATATTGTCACGAATATGAATAAACATGCGCAATTAATGGCAGAGGAATTTCCTGATCATGACATTACGTGGTCGATTCATTGTCATAATGATTTTGGTTTGGCATTGGCGAATACGATGCACGCTGTTTTCAAAGGCCCAGCGCGTCAGATTGAAGGCTGTATTAACGGTGTAGGCGAACGTGCGGGTAATACGGCGCTTGAGCAATGTATTATGTATATCAAACACTTTGGCCCGTTACAAAATCCCGAAAACCCATTGCATACGGATTGCGATACCACAAAATTAAAACAAATTTCAAACTTCGTTGCGAAGCACATGATGATGCGTCAACCCAATTACCCCATCGTTGGTTTGAATTCAGCACGACATTCCTCAGGTGGCCATACCAATGCCGTCTTAAATGATCCACTTGCCTACCAGCCCTTTGTTCCCAGTGATGTGGGTTCCGAGGTGAGTATGATTTTCGGCCCATTAAGTGGTGGTAACCATGCAAAAGCCATTATTGTGGCGGCTGGTTTTATTTGTGAGGATGATGATAAAGCGGCGGTTGCACAGCATATTAAGGAGCTCTATAAAGAGCGTCGTAAAGGGGTAACGGACAAAGAAGTGATTGATGGGTATATTGATTTCCATGCGCCTATTCGTGTTGATGCGTTACGTTATGCTAAAAAAGAAGGCTCCGTAGAATTTACGCTAGAAGGTAATTTTTTTGATGAATCCGAGGTCACATTGACGGGGCAAGGCGATGATTCGGCGATGGCGGCCTTATTTGAGGCAATTATCAGTAAATTTCCCGGTATCACTCTCGTCGATTATTTTGCAAAATCACAAGAGGGCGATAATATTCAAGCGGAATGCTTTTCGCAGGTAAAGGTAAACCATAAAAGTGTAGGGGTTGTGATTGGTACCGCAACGGATCGTGATATTGAAATTTCAGCGATGAAAGCATTGATTCATGCGATTAATCAGGCCCACGTACACTATACACGTAGGAATAAATAACGATGACGGCTAAGAATATCATTGATAAGATTTGGGATCGCCATGTGGTGTACGCTCAACCTAATTACCCTACTATTTTTGCGATCGACTTTATGTTGATGCATGAAGTGACCTCAGCACAGGCATTTCACATGCTTAAAGAAAACAACCTGCGAATTAAATACCCTGAGCGCTTGTTAGCAACGATCGATCACAGTATTCCTACCACTAAAGATCGTTGGATTATTCAGGATGAACAAGCGCGTAATCAAGTCGAGACACTACGTGCTAATGCGAAAGAATTTGGCTTTAAGCTCTATGATTTTGACAGTTCACACCAGGGTATTGTGCATGTAATCGGTCCTGAATTAGGCACCACACAGCCGGGCATGACGCTTGTTTGTGGTGATTCACATACCTCAACACACGGTGCGTTTGGTGTATTAGCCTTTGGTATTGGCACCACCGAAGTAGGGCATGTGTTGGTGTCAGGTTGTTTATTGCAAGAGAAGCCTAAAACGATGCGTGTCGAATTTACGGGAACCTTTGCCGACGGTGTTACGTCAAAAGATGCGATTATGAAATTGATTGCAGAGATTGGAATTAGTGGTGCGGTGGGACATAGTATTGAGTATACCGGCCAGGCTATTCGTGATATGAGCATGGAAGCGCGTATGACCTTATGTAATATGTCGATTGAATGTGGTGCGCGTGCTGGGCTCATTGCGCCGGATCAAACAACGTACGATTACTTGAAAGGACGTGCGTACGCACCTAGTGAGAATGAATGGGATAACGCAGTTACGCATTGGGAAACATTTGTGAGTGATGCGGATTGTCATTACGATAAGTCAATTACGATCGATTTGGGCGCATTAACACCGATGGTAACATGGGGTATTAATCCCGAACAAGCGATTGGTATTCATGACCTCATGCCGCGGATGGAGCAACTCTCAAAAGCGCATCAACGTGTTGCTAAAAAAGCCTATGACTATACACAGCTCACGCCGGGTAAGCCGCTCGCCGGTGTGCCTATACAATGGGCCTTTATTGGTTCGTGTACCAACGGTCGTATTGAAGATTTACGTGCGGCAGCGAGTATTATGAAAGGTAACAAAATTGCCGACGGGGTAACCATGTATGTTGTACCCGGTTCAGAGCAGGTGTTGGCTCAAGCGCGTGAGGAGGGGTTAGATAAAGTTTTCGAAGCAGCCGGTGCTGATTTTCGCATGCCAGGTTGTTCGATGTGTTTAGCGATGAATGATGACAAAGTGCCACCGGGTGAGCGTTGTATTAGCACGTCGAACCGTAATTTCATGGGCCGACAAGGAGCGGGCAGCATGACACATTTAGCATCACCTTATACCGTCGCGGCCAGCGCGCTTGCTGGGAAGATATGTTCGGTAGCGGATTTGGAGAAGTCACATGAAAAAATTTAAAAACGTTCGCAGTCATGTGGTTCCGATTGCCTTAAAAGATGTCGACACAGACATGATCATTCCTGCGCAATATTTAAAGGGAACGGGATTTGGAGGATATGGTGAGCATGTGTTTGCGCGCCTTAAAGAATCTGACCCAAGCTTTGCATTTAATCAAACGCAGTATGAAAACGCTGAAATTATTGTGGCTGAATCTAATTTTGGCTGTGGTTCATCGCGTGAGCATGCCGTTTGGGCGTTAATGGAAGCGGGTATTAAAGTGATTATTGCCCCTTCTTTTTCTGATAT
>NVSS01000087.1 GCA_002732805.1 Coxiella sp. (in: g-proteobacteria) | reverse complement strand
AAATTCTTGACTGCCAAAACCTTCTTTAATTTCAGTATTTACAATCGCGATACAACCGGTTAAGCAGCGTTGTGTATACCACTGTTGCACGCTTTGACTATTCGCCTTTAAATGCAACTTGAACTCTGGCTGGCATTTTTTATGCTCGTCCATGTAGGCACTCAAGCTATCTTTGAAATCAGAAAAATGCTTATTGCGGCACTCAGGGAAACACGTCGCAATCGCCGTAAACGGTATTACTAACATGGGATCAATATGAGCTTTAATCGCGCAGGCGGGGTGAACAGGTAACGCAGTGGGTGATGTATCAGCCATAACGGACAGTGTGGAAGCACTCAGTAAGCAGGCAGCAAACAGTCGTTTCATTTAAAATCTCCCTATATGAACATAAGTAGTCTACGTGATCTCCTACCCCAGCTCAACTCATCGTGGATTTTTCATGCGAACGGTAGCAAAGTGCCAACAGCCACCCTCCCATCAGCCAAAACGTGATGCCGCCCCACGAAAAGAAGAAGCTGGTGGTCGATGCTAATGGCCAGCAGCGCAACATCAATGCGATGAGTACGCCCATCGCAATTGGTGACGCCCTCAAGTGTTTACGTGCGCGCCAAAATTTGCTGCACCACGTCCCCAGTAGCAGCAAAAATGCCATCAATCCAAGCACACCAGCGCCGACTAGCCATTCCAAATATACGTTCTGTGGGTGCGAATTAATACCATGCATGCCAATATATTGAGGGAGCTTTGAGGCTAAGAAATATTGTTTCAACCCAATACCAAAGATGGGATGTGCACTCGAAATAGCGAGCGCTGTTTTAAAAATATTGCCATAAGCGTTACTGCCAAAGTGATGCGTGGAATGTATAATTTGAGTCACATTGCGATTCCATAATCCTTTGTCGACGTACAATAAGGTCGCCAATACGATGGCACTTATCAGACCAATGAGTAAGAGCTGTTTGCGTAGTGACGGCATTAAAATGAACATCAATAGCGCACCCAATAAAAGTTCCAGTAATGCCATGCGCTCACCCGTCACTAATACCGCTGCTAAAATCACGACAACACCCAAAACAGAGAGTAATTTTATTTTAACCTTCGAATACTGTTTGACCTGAATGAGCAAAAAGGTTAACACGGGGATCGCAAACCACGTCAGCAAAATACCTGAATTCAATTTGCCGTTGAGGCCAGCGATACGCTGGAAATGACGATTCCAAACCCATTCAATGTGACGGTTTGTCCAATCATAAGCAATACTGCTTTTGCCAAATATGGTGAGCCCGGTGACAAATGATTGCACTACATTAACCGCTATGAGCAATAATGTTGCGGTCAATGCATACATAAAGTAACGACGGTTCTTCTCAGAGTTTAGTAGCCAATACTGCAATGCAGCACCAAACACAACAAAGCGTCCAAACGGCAACGCCTGCTTAAAGGACAGCTTCGCTTGAAATAGCGCATACGGGCTTAATATAATGACGTAAAGCCATAGCAACAACCCAATTTGCACCCAACGTGATGTCAGCCAGGCAAAGTCACGTAAAATGACGCTACGTACAACGAATAAGACGGCGATCAAAACAATGGAAATATCACACGTTGCGATACCCAAAAACGTTAAAAAAGGCATTAATAACAAAACAACTAGGCCAGCATAATCCAGCCACAAACACAGCTTTGACGGCTGCTCTGATTCTATCGATTGAATTGAATTTGAGCGCATGACGTTTCTCTAACGCTATTGACGGGAAAATGATCATAACAACAAACGAGGTCTGGGGCAATTTTCGGTGCCAGGTACGTACCTGGCACCGAAAGCTACCCCCACTCTCAAAGCTCTGTTAAAGTATCGCCATGGCTCAAAAAATCACCATTGCACAAATTTGCCCGCGCCTTAATAGCGGCGGCATCGAACGCGGTACCGTGGATGTTGCTATCGCGGTGAAAAAAGCGGGTTTTCGCAGTATTGTAATTTCAGGTGGCGGCCAATTAAGCCAAGAAATTGCAGCGAGCGGCGTGGAGCATTTTGAATTACCGCTGTACCTTAAATCGCCTCTCGCCATCCGTCGCAACGCCAAACAGCTGCGCGATATCATTCATGATTGGAATATTAATCTCGTACACGCCCGTTCACGCGCCCCCATTTGGGCCGCACATCACGCCCTCAAAGGCAGTGATGCCGATTTTGTGACCAGCTGCCATAGCCCGCATGGTCTGGGCCCCTTAGGTTTGAAAAAATATTATAATCGTAGCATTACGTTCGGCAAACGCATCATCGCCATTTCTGAGTACATTGCAGATTATTTGCAACAAAACTACCGCGTCGCATCGGATAAAATCGATGTTATCTACCGCGGCATCGACTGCACGCAATTTAACCCCGATACAATCGACCAAGCACAAATTATTGCACTCAAAAACCAACTACACATCCCACCGGATAAAACAGTTATATTACTCCCGGGTCGCATTACCCGCTGGAAGGGGCAGGATGTATTTATTAAAGCGTAAAGCTTACTGAAAGACAATACGCAGTTACATGGCGTGATCGTAGGGCGCGTCGACAGTAATGACTACTACAAAGAACTTATCGCGTTAATCGATCAACACCAACTGCAATCACAAATTCAATTTATCGAAGAATCCTTTGATATGCCACAGCTGTATGCAATGGCTGACATTACGTTGTCCACGTCGCGCAAAGCGGAAGCGTTTGGTCGTGTGGCGGTAGAAGGGCAAGCGATGCAATCCTTAGTGATTGCGACGGATTTAGGTGCTGCAAAGGAAACGGTATTACCCGATAAAACAGGATTTTTGGTTGCACCCGATGACCCACAAGCGCTCGCGAACGTAATCAAACACGTCATTTCGCTAGATACGTCAGCGACGCATCAACTTCAGCAACAAGCACGTGAGCGCGTGCTATCAACGTTCAATAAAGACATCATGCTGGAAAAAACACTGGCTACGTATGACAACGTATTGCGTCGTTAATTTTTGCGATGACCGTCGAGCAAGCCAGCGTTTTTAAATCATCCACCTGAATGAAATGCGCCTGTTCACTACGCGGACCATGCAATTTTGGATCCGAATCAGATGAAAATAACACTAAGACCGGGCAACCGGCGGCCGCAATAATATGCATCGGACCCGTATCACTACCCACCGCAAATGCAGCCTTGCGTGATAAAGTGGCAATGGCACCCAACGACGTTTGGCCCACGAGATTCATCACACGTTGATAACTGCCACATCCCGCTTCAATGTCACAAGCAAATTCTTTTTCAGCACCAGCGCCTAACATCACACTGGTAATGCCTTCTTGAGACAAGTGAGTTATTAAATCCACATAGCCGTCAGCCGTCCAACGCTTTTGGGGTCGTGATGGTGCCGCCCCCGGCACAAGCAACACAAATTTTTCAGGCAGCTCAAACTGGCTAATGTCATCACGCATCCAATCCACATTAGGATATGGAATATGCGGCAAGCCAACGCGCATTAAATGTTCTTTGAAAATATCGTACACATGCTTTACATCATCAGGAATATTACGCGGATGTGAACAGCCTCGCGCCTTACCCACCCACTGCGGTTTGGGTTTTCCGAGCATACGGTAATACCAACCGGTACGATCGCTACTTTGCAAATCATACACACGTTTAAAGCGATAACTTTCTGGGCCACCACGCAACAGGCTCATGGTTTTTTTGTATTCGCTAAACTGCCAGAGCTTGGGGCGCGAATCAACCCACACCTCATCAAAATACGGCGTCTGTTCTGCCATGCCGACGTACGGCTTTGTGGTCAGTAAAACAATATGTGCATACGGGTGATAATCACGTATTGCCGCAAATGCACTCGTTGAAATAATGAAATCACCCAACGCCCCGTGCTTGATGACTAATATGTATTCTTTGTTTCTCATATTGAGCCCCTATTGCTTCCTTGTGCCCGTCTCTTTATACTCACGTGCATGAACATTCTTCAAGTCATGGCCAGCAATAAACTGGGCGGCGCAGAACGCTTTTTCTGCCGACTCGCCCTTGCACTGCAACAACAAGCCGTTCAACAAACGGTTATGTTGCGCAACGATAGCCCATATGTCAATGAGTTACAAGCAAATATACCTTGTTTCCAAGCGCCTTTTAGCGGCACCTTTGATTTTCAGTCAAAACGTAAGCTTAAATCCCTGCTAAAAGAGCAACAACCACAAATTGTGTTGAGCTGGATGAATCGCGCCTCAGGCTTAGTGAGCCAATTATATAAAACTAAAAACTACCAACATATTGCACGCTTAGGTGGCTATTATAACTTGAAGTACTATCAGCACTGCGATCATTTTATTGCCAACACCCAGGGTATCGCTGATTATCTACTACAATCTGGTATTCCAGCCACCAGCGTACATATGATCAGCAATTTTGTGTGTGAACAACCGGGAACGCCTCTTAAAAAGCCGACAAATGGCCCGCTGATTGTTGCTCTTGGCCGACTTCACGAAAACAAAGCCTTTGATACCTTGATTCAAGCCATGACTCACGTTCCCGAGGCGATGCTGTGGATTGGTGGCACAGGCCCACTGCACGCACAGCTCAGCAAACAAATAGATCACTTAAAGCTCAATGATCGCGTCACGCTGCTCGGCTGGGTGGAACGCCCGCAAGACCTCATCGCCAGCGCAGATTTATTCGTCTGTCCCTCACGTCATGAACCGCTGGGCAATGTTATGCTCGAAGCGTGGGCGCAACACAAACCTGTTGTTGCAACGCGCAGCCAAGGCGCCCTTGAACTCATTACTGACAATGACACCGGCGTCCTCTCACCTCTCGATGATGCACCCGCACTGGCTGAGGCGATCAATATCGTGCTCAACGATCAGCTGCTGGCAAACAACCTCGCTGATAATGGGCTTAAGCGCTATCAGCAACAGTTTTCACAACACAAAATCACCCAAGCCTATCTCGATTTGTTTGTAACAATGTTGTAATGTTTATTGATGCCTATAGTCTTTTAGGGTACTTTTGACCAAACCATCACTAAAGGACACTTGTAATGAAACATAAACTTATCCTGCTACTGACTGCGTTGTTTACATTGAGCGTAATTTTTACCGCACAAGCCACCACCATGTGGAAATGTACCGCGTATACCCGTTCTGGCAACCAAAGCTGGCCCATGAAACGCTTTACACGTTATGACGCCATCACGGCAGCGCGCAGTGCCTGCCGACAAGAAGCCTGGCATCCACATCGCTGTATCGTTCCCAACGACAGCTGCGTACGCATCAATATCGACAATGACGGCAACCGTTGCTTTGCACGTGATAACCACAACCGCCGCTGGTTTTCTCGTGGCCACAAAGATTGCCGTAAAGCACTGCGCCGTTGCAACCACTGGCATAATAACCGCGGTGATGACAACTGGCGTTGCTGGGTACCTGGTTGGGAAAAATAGTAACGAATACCTTTCCTCAGCCAGGAATAGGATTTATACTGCACAACTATGAAAATTCTATTTATTACCCATACTCGATTGGGGGATGCAACACTATCAAGTTGCATTCTCAATCACTTACATCAAGCCTATCCCGATGCACGGTTTACGATTGCCGTCGGCCCCGTTGCAGCTCAGTTATTTGAAGACACACCCAATCTCGACCAGCTAATCATCGTTAAGAAAGAAAAGTATAACGCACACTGGTTCAAGTTATGGTCAAAATGTCTCTTTCAGCGCTGGGATATCGTCATCGATTGCCGTGGTTCCGCCATCGGCTGGGCATTATGGGCAAAACAACGTTTTTGCCGCTATGCGCCCAATACCAAACACATCCATCGTGTCGAACGCTATGCCGGCCTCTTGAAACTGGACACACCTAGCTTGCCTAAGGTATTCGTTGGCCCATCACACCGCGCCAAAACAGCCATACTCCTACCAAAAGGCAAAACGGTGATCGCCATCGGCCCTGCCGCCAACTGGACTGCCAAAACCTGGCGTGCCGAGTATTTCATCGACTTGATCACTCAACTGCGTGATGTGAATGGTCCCTTTCCTGATGCCTACATTGCACTTATCGCAGCACCGCAAGAACGCGAACAGGTACAGTCCGTTATTGATGCCATCCCAAACGATCGTTTCATTGATCTGATCGGTACACAACATTTATTAACCGTTGCCGCGTGCTTACAGCACTGTAAACTATTTATTGGTAATGACTCTGGATTAATGCACATGGCCGCTGCGGTTGGCACACCCACCATCGGCTTATTCGGTCCCACACACCAAGAAAAGTACGGCCCCTATGGACCGCACTGTTGTGTGGTCAGCACACCTGAAACACCAGAACAACTCATGGATTTCCCAGAATACAATCATCTTACCTGTGGCACATTGATGGATAGTATTGGTGTAGACGATGTCATGAAACGCGTCAACACACACCTTACACTCAAACACCCTGAACGCATTGATTAAGGAAAACAACGCGTGGCAATTCACGAACACAATAAAGCGCTGCGCGCAAAATACGCATTAACCGCTCGTTTTTACGATCTATTAGATGCACCCTGGGAACGCCTCTATAGGCGCTGGCGTCCGCTTTTTTTAAAAGACGTACGCGGCGACGTACTCGAGCTCGGCTCAGGAACCGGACGTAACTTTATGCATTACGCACCTGATGTTAACTTAACCGCCGTTGAACTCAGTGACACCATGCTCGCAATCTCCCAAAAGCGTGCACGACAAGCGGCGTGCACTATCGCGTTAAAACACGATGACGCCACCCACATGACCGGCATTCCCTCAAATCATTACGACTGGGTGATCAGCACCTTTATGTGTTGTGTGATGCCTGATGCATTACAACCACTCGCCTTAGCTGAAATGCAGCGCGTGTTAAAACCTGGCGGTAAATTTCGCTTATTAGAAATGATTTATTCAAAAAATCCAAAACTGCGGCGTCGCCAGCAACGCTTCGCACCCTTTGTTGAAAAAATATATGGCGCACGCTTTGATCGTGATACGGTACGCTTTATACAACAAACACCCGGGCTTGCCATTACGCAACAAACGTTCTTAAAAGATGACACCTATCTTCTAATTGAAGGCTGTAAAACAAGCTAAAACTTGCTTATACAATCGCACCCTCGCAATATTGCCATACCATTTGACTCCGTTCGAAAAAACGAGGTTTTGTTGCAAACGCCATGCCTTCAATAATGTTGAGATGTAGGTTATACAAAAAATAAACTCTCTTCTTCAATAATAGAAAAAGAGAGTCGTAACATAATTATTCTTAGTACTTATAAAATAGAACTTAAGGATTTGCTATTTCGTAAGTGCCTGATGCAGGTTTACCGCCATCCTGAGTGTTTATCCTCCCGATTGCGTGAGCCTTAATAGTACAAACCGCACTATCGCCTGCATGGAGGGTTCCATCCTCATCACCATCACAAGAATATAGTGCACTTGTACTGTTGAGATCAACAGAGAATTGTACGACTATGGCAGTATCCGTGCCATTATCAACGGCTGCGTAATTTTGCCATGGCTTAGGAGAAAATCCAACATCGCTTTTATCCGTAATTATTTGCATGTGTGATTGTGTACTTGCCATCACAACACTCGAACATAATGCAATAGAAGTTGTAGTTAGTAATATTTTAAATAAATTTTTCATAGAACCCCCGATCATTTGTCAAAAAAGGTAACTACCTCTTTACGAATGATGAGGCTACAGGACGCTATCTTGGCTGTCAACAGGCTGATTCTATGGAAGTTCCGCACAAATTCAGTGTTAAGTGTTAAGTGTTAAGTGTTAAGTGTTAAGTGTTAAGTGTTAGAATTGCTCACTTATGTTTATTGTAGAAGGTTGAATAAAGATGGTGCCTATCTTCTAATTGAAGGCTGTAAAACCAGCTAAAACTTTCTTATACTGTTTTCTTTTCACAGATTCACTCATTAGTTAAGGACTGCTTATAGCACTGACGGGGATTAGGGTTTATAAAGAAACGGCCCTAAGAGAATGTGCCGCTGAAGTAGCCATATTCGGGATTTCTAATGAAATACAAAATTTGTATCTCCAAAACTTCGTATTCTTTCGTGACGCAAATGCCTCTGGAAATTTATTAGCATCACTACCGACAGGTGCAACACTGGGTGTTTTTTAGCGGGCGTATGTATTGCAGAAGAGCAAATGCAAGGTCATCGTATGAATTTTACTGCGCTATGGACAACCTTTTGCGCGCAAGCAGCAAAACAAAAGATCCCCACGTGGAAAGTGCTAGCAGGCGGCTTACCTGAGTGGGGTCTAACACTCTCCGCCACTATGTGGACTATCTGTTCCGTAAGAGAAGGCTACCGCCGCGCCTGGCCGCCAAGTCCAACATCCGGTGGAATCCGTTAAGGAGCGTCCGCTAGCCCTAGTTGATAACGTCGCATACATGGCGCTAACGTCACATGTTAGCTTTTATGCTAGATTTTTAACGATCCTAATGCTAAGCTTTAACTCATTGATGTAATATCAAAATTTCAAAGGACTTTGAGCATAATATGAGCAGCGTTGAGGACAAAACAAGCGCCCTACTTCAGTTAAAAGCTGATTTCTTCCCGATGACCGTCGTTAAGCTTACGGAGCCCGACCTCGATATTATTCGTGGCGAACTCGAAAGCACAATTAGCACAGCACCTAAGTATCTTTACAATGCCCCTATTGTTATTGATGTGCGTGAACCCGCTG
>NVSS01000086.1 GCA_002732805.1 Coxiella sp. (in: g-proteobacteria) | reverse complement strand
TGGATACAAATATCCTAATGGTACCTGGCACGTACCTGGCACCGAATGCGTACCTGGCACCGAATGGTTATGCTGTTTCAACAAATGCCACCACGGAATCTAATGCAGCCGCTAGTTTGGTCACATCATCTCCACCGCCTTGCGCCAGATCAGGACGACCACCGCCCTTACCACCGACTTGTTTAGCGACATGATTTAATAACTTGCCCGCGTTTACCTTATCCGTACAATTTTTTGTAACGCCCGCAATCAAAATAATCTTATTGTCTTTCACCGTCGCTAACACAATCGCCGCTTTGTCCAGTTTCGATTTTAATTGGTCCATCGTATTACGCAGCGCATCACGATCCACTTCCGGTAATTGAATGGCCAATACATTTATGTCGCCCACTTTCTTCATTTGATCCGTTAAGGAGGATGACTGCCCACTGGCCAGTTTTTGCTGGAGCTTACTAATCTCGCGCTTCTGCGTCTTAATCTGTTGCATTAGTTGTTCTAACTTATCACCTGATTCTTCTGGCTTAACCCGTAGCACGCTCGATACCATCTTAAGTTGGGATTCAGTTGCTTCCGCCCATTTAATCGCTGCTGCTCCCGTCACCGCTTCAATACGACGCACACCCGCTTGGGACGCTGTCTCATTAACGATTTTGAAAAACCCAATATCGCCCGTGCGCTCCACGTGTGTGCCGCCACAAATTTCACACGAGAAATCACCCATCGTAATCACACGTACGGTATCCGAATACTTCTCACCAAATAAGGCCATCGCACCTGTTTCTTTAGCATCCTCTAACGATTTTTCTTCAAGTGTTACTGCTAAATTGCTACGAATTTGCTGATTCACCAGCTGTTCGATTTCATGAATTTGCTCGGGCGTTACCGCATTAGGATGGGCAAAATCAAAGCGTAGACGGTTTGCATCCACCAGCGAACCCTTCTGCGTCACATGCTTACCTAATACCTTACGTAACGCTTCATGCATTAAATGGGTCGCTGAATGGTTTAAACGAATATCTTGGCGTAACGCATCGACCTCAGCGCGCACGCTGTCTTCCAGGTTAAATTCGCCCTCAATCACATCACCCCAATGCAATACCACCTTGCCTTTTTTCTGGGTGTCTTTAATACGCATCTTAGCGCCGCCTTTCTCAAGGTAACCGCTATCACCAATCTGGCCGCCCGACTCCGCGTAAAACGGTGTTCTATCAAGTACGACTACCGCTGTCATTCCTGCTTTGATCTTCGTAACCGGTTTGTTATCGATTAATAATGCTTGAATCTGCGCTTCTTCGGATAGCGATTCAAATCCAACAAAGTCTGTTTCACCTGGCAAATGCAGATATGCAGTTTGATCGACTTTAAAACGCTGGTGCTGTTGCGACTGTTCACGCTGTCGCTGCATCGCTTTATCAAAGCCCGCTTCATCAATCGTCAAACCATTTTCACGTGCAATATCTGCCGTCAAATCAGGTGGAAAACCAAATGTATCGTAGAGTTGAAACACTGTCTCACCCGGGATTTGCTTGCCTTTTAATCCCGACACTGCCTCATCATATATCTTAAGACCTTTCGCTAACGTTCTGATAAACTGTCGCTCTTCTTGCTCAAGTACTGCTTGAATATTCTCTTTATGATCATTGAGCTCAGGATAGGCTAACGACATCTCCTCACATAACGCAGGCACCAGTTTATAGAAAAACGGCTCACGCATACCCATCTTGTAGCCATGGCGCAACGCACGACGGATAATTCGCCGCAACACGTAGCCACGTCCTTCATTCGAAGGTGTCACACCATCCACGATTAAAAAACTCGTCGAGCGGATATGATCCACAATAACGCGCAACGACGCATTCGTCAGATCATCACAATCCACGATCATGGACAATACTTTAAGTAAATTTTGAAAAAGATCAATGTCGTAGTTATTATGCACGCCTTGCAATACCGCAGCAACACGCTCTAATCCCATGCCCGTATCCACGCATGGATTAGGCAGCGGCGTCATTTTACCGTGTACATCACGGTTATACTGCATAAACACAATGTTCCAAATTTCAATATAGCGATCACCTTCCGCATTTTTAGTTCCTGGCGGACCACCCCAGATATCCTCACCATGATCATAAAAAATTTCCGTACAGGGACCACAAGGACCGGTATCACCCATGCTCCAAAAATTATCTTTCTCGCCACAACGTGAGAAGCGCTTGGGGTCGATCTTCATCTCGTTCAGCCAAATTGCTTCGCTTTCTTTATCATCCTTATAAACCGACACCCATAATTTTTCAGCCGAAAGCCCTAACTCTTGCGTTAGAAAATTCCAGGCAAATTCAATCGCTTCTTTTTTAAAGTAATCACCAAAACTAAAGTTGCCAAGCATCTCAAAAAACGTATGATGACGCGCGGTATGACCCACATTTTCAAGGTCATTATGCTTACCACCCGCACGCACACAGCGTTGTGAGCTGGTCGCACGCGTGTAAGAGCGCTTATCTACGCCCAAAAAAGTGTCTTTAAACTGTACCATTCCGGCATTTACAAACAGCAACGTTGGGTCATTCGCAGGGATTAATGAACTGCTTGGCACAGTCGTATGCTTGTGATCTTTAAAATAATTCAGAAACTTTGCACGTATGTCATTGGTTTTCATAGATTTCTCAAGAAATTAAACAATAAAATCAATATGTTACACGTGTTTTATCGAGATGTCACTAATTATAGTAACGACAAATACTGGTATGCCGCATCATGCTTCAAAAATGACTAGACATGGGAGGGTAAAATATGTACAATTCTGCGCAATTAGGTGCAAATGTAGAAAAGGGCGGGGCTGGTCATGACAAATTCGAACGAAGAAGCATTTCACGTGATCCGAAGCAATTGGAATAATTCCCCACGACCCACTAACCCAGATGATTCGAGCTCATATATCTTAAATTTTGATGCGGTAAAAACGGCGGTACATTCCGACGAATTAGAACAGTCAGTCAAAAGTTACTTCTCGTGGATAAAAAATAAAAAAGGTGGGGATGACCTTACAGTACTAAAAATAATAAAATCAAAATTGTCTACTACCGAAGATGCTCCTACTATTTTGCGAACGTTTATATTACTTCTTGTACGCTTGAAAAAGCTAAGTCAGAACGATGAAGGCTACAAATCAATATATAAAACCTATAGTGCAGCCTTAAACAAGAGCCTAAGGTCTGAATACATAAAATTAGGTGGTGGATGGCTTAGCTCGAATGTGACCATATTTAGCCCTTTTAGCACATATGAAACTACCCTTAATGCTTTACTGAAGCGCGCTACAGAACACGATGGCGCTTCACAGGAAGTATTAGGACTTCCTAAGCAGTACCACCTCTTAATCCGGGGTTGTAACTAATGGGCTGATTTCCGTGAGGCTCAATTGAGCGCTATAAAATAGAGGCTCAACAAATCACATATTTGAATAATATTATCGATTTATTAGGTGCATTACAAAACTCTTGATAGAATTTAAAGAATTCACGCAACGCTTGTGGGAATCGAGCTGCATCATATGCCTCATAAAAACCAACCTAGTGATGCCGTTAATATGTCTGTATTCGAACAATTTTATGCATTGGCGTCGTAGTTACGCCTAGTAACAGTTTGTTTGTTGAAAAACAAAATTGTGACACAACCCTTTAGCAATACACGCTTTTACTCAGCTGCTTCTTGCCATACGGAAGAATTTGTTAAGGACATCATCGACAGACTTACTTGTTTCTTCAGGAGCTTGTGAATTACCCGTGCCTAGCGTATCGAACATGCCTGGGATCCAGCTGGGTTCTGGCGTCCTACAGAGCTTACGTAAATGCTGATTCATTTCAAGTTGAGTTAGTTGGGGCTCTACCATTAGATGGGCTGGTGCAACTTCTACAGCCTTTGATTCTGCTTTAACTTTACTTATTTTCTTTTTTCTCGGGGCCTTACCGGCTTTACGAACTAGTTTATTTGGCATATTTTTCTCTAGAGCGACATAATTGCGGCTATTTTACCATGGATTTATTAACAAATTCTTAACACGAATGTAAACAATGGCACTATCTAAGGTTCTATCAAATCTGAGCCTCGCCACACTATAAAACTGCTTTTGGTTCTGTAAATTTATGCCCTCATTTGGGTTACGGTTGGGTGCTTCTCTATAAGACCAGCTGCTGCAGCGCTAACAAGCTTCATGTGTAGAGGGTATCATCAGCAGATCAGTGAAAAATAGTGGTAAAAAGAACGACTTAAAAGAGCTCAATCCAAGGCGGGTTCAACGTGAGGATAAACCCTCCTGTGGTATAAAAAATTACTTTTAGGGCGAATTGAGTGGTAATATCACGGACACTGATCTCCGAGAGGGAGTAGAAAAATACTATTTTGTAATCATCGATGATGCTAACAGCAATCAGGAATGTGGGGTAGAGGCTTATTATAAATATTATGCTGAAGCTGAGCATCATTGTTCAGTTCTACCCCCTTGACGCTCAGCTTTTAATCAACTAATGCATTATTATCTTCTGATTTATCCTCAAAATAAGCCAACCAGCCTTAATAGGGCCTTGAGAACACTTAACCGCCAGCTCTATTTAACCTTCATTATCGAAACTACAGCTTTGACACCAACACGTTAGTGTACACAAAATATATGAAGCACAGAACGAGGATTACCAGTCAAAATAACTCAAAAATAAGTACACGTCACTATTCAAGCGATGTCGCGCAGACGGCGGCGTTTGCGTTCATAATTCGGATCGAACTTTTCAACCAGCTTCCAAAAACGTTTCGAATGATCAAATACTTTGAGGTGGCATAATTCATGTATCAATAAATAGCGCGTTAATTCTGCCGGTAAAAATAGCATTTCCATGTTGAGCTTTATGTCCCCGAGCTCAGAGCAACTTGCCCAGCGTGTGCTCTGATGACGAATAGCAACATGGCGGTAGACTAATTTCGTTTTCTTACTCTTCCTATCCAGCATAGGGATTAAATGCTCTTCTGCTTGCTTTTTAAGCCATGCATGAAACACCACTTCGCAACATCGGAAATCTTTAATGCGGCCTTCAAATATCAATAAAGTCGGCTTTGGTTGATGCAACAGAACCTTTGAAATTGAACGTTGGCGGTATTGCACGCGAAAGATGCGCTTAATACAGCGTAAGTTGATTCGCTCCGGTAATGCATAACGGTTAACGCCAAACTCTAAATTTTCAGGATGTAGCGCGTCGCCATGCTTGATAATCCAGTCGCGATGTTCGTCTAAAAAATCAAATGCCTCACGTTCCGTACGTCCTTCTGGCAATACCACTTCAAGGCCTTCTTCTGGCAAAATGCGCATACTAATGTGTTTAGCACGTCGGCTGTAACGAATTAAGAAAGCGGGTGGCCAGGGAAATTTTCGGTTAACAATAATTTCTGTCATGTTATCTCTTTATGAGTTACGTAGTTGGCATTGAACGACGCGTCGCGAGCGTCACTATAGTACTCAATTGGGCATGAAGTTCACGGGACATCACCGGAATGGCTAAATGAACTGCCGTCGCATCAATATTCAGCACCACAGTCAATAAGCTTATAACCCCTAACACAGGCCATTTATTTGATTGTTTGTTAGTTGACACGGCGACCTCCTTGTAGCTTCGTGAATAGTCAGTATACCAAAGTTAAATCACCACTCAAAGCCTCGTTGCGCCATAAAGCGTTGTTGCTTTGCTTTTTCAGTTAAGTCTTGTGGCGATACACCAAATTTCTTATCCCAAACCGCTTGGGCAAGCGCCTTCCAATCAACATCCAGTGCCGACATAGTCGCTTCCATCAGGTCATCATCAACACCACGCGCTTTAAGTTCCAATCGGATTTTAAACGCACCCTGACCATTGCGCGCACGGTGTGCTGCATAATGTTCGGCGAAGCGTTGGTCGCTTTGGAGATTTTGCGCACGCAATTTATCCAGTGCCGCACTAATGTCGTGTGGCTCAAACCCTTTTTGCGCTAACTTGCGTTCTAATTCGATCCGCGTGTGCTCACGACGCGCGAGGTAGTCCATCGCAACCACACGTGGCGTTCTGCTTTTACGCTTCAACAGGATCCTCTTTTTCGACCGCTACCGTTTCCGGCAATAATTTAGCGCGTATTTGCACTTCAATTTCTTCGGCAATAGCGGGATTAGCTTTGAGGAAATTACGCGAGTTATCTTTACCTTGGCCAATTTTATTGCCCTTGTAGCTATACCATGCACCCGCTTTCTCAATGAGCTCTTGTTGTACGCCAAGATCAATGATTTCACCTTCATGCGAAATACCTTCGCCATATATGATATCGAAATGAACTTGTTTGAACGGCGGTGCCACTTTATTTTTAACCACTTTAACACGCGTTTCATTACCCAGAATTTCATCACCTTTTTTGATGGCGCCCGTACGACGAATATCCAAACGCACAGAGGCATAAAACTTCAATGCATTACCACCAGTTGTGGTTTCTGGATTACCAAACATGACACCAATTTTCATTCGAATTTGGTTAATGAAAATGACGAGTGTGTTTGATTTTTTGATGTTACCCGTTAATTTACGCAAAGCTTGGGACATCAAGCGTGCTTGCAAGCCCATGTGAGAATCACCCATATCGCCTTCGATCTCAGCCTTAGGCGTTAGCGCAGCTACGGAATCAATTACAATCATATCCACTGCACCGGAGCGCACTAACATATCCGTAATCTCCAAGCCCTGCTCACCGGTATCAGGCTGTGATACTAGTAATTCATCCACATTAACGCCTAATTTCGCCGCGTAAACAGGATCAAGCGCATGCTCTGCATCTACAAATGCAGCCGTGCCACCTTGTTTTTGGCATTCTGCAATCGTTTGTAAGCTTAATGTTGTTTTACCCGATGCTTCAGTACCATAAATCTCCACAATACGGCCTCTTGGCAAGCCGCCAATGCCCAATCCAATATCTAAGCCTAATGAACCTGTTGAAATAACATCCATACCACTATTCAACGGAGAGTCACCTAGGCGCATCACTGAGCCTTTACCGAATTGTCGCTCAATTTGCGATAGTGCTGCCGTGAGTGCTTTATTTTTGTCCGTCATTGTTTATTCCTCGCGCAATTTTAAATTCTTTGAAGTGGTTATTATTTCATACTTTTCTGCCGGCGGATACTAGTGTTACTATGCAAGGCTCAATGAAAAAATGATGGAATCACATGTGCGCAATTACTGGGCTCATTAAGCCCAATAACGAAACCGTTTACTTTGAAGAGCTGCAAAGCTTGGCAGAACCACTTTTGCACCGTAGCCCCGATGGCAGTGGGCATTTTATTGAAAAATCAGTCGGGCTTTATCATGGCCGGCTTGCCATTCATGACTTATCCACACAAGGTAAACAACCGTTTGCCACACCCCGTGGCGTACATGCCATCGTCAACGGCGAGATTTACAATTACCTCGACCTAAAAAAACAGCTCGAACGGGGCAATCCCGATATTCACTGGCAATCTCACTCTGATTGTGAAGTCATCCCCTACCTTTATGAAAAATATGGCTACAATTTTGTAGAGCATTTACGTGGTATGTTTGCCATTGCCCTCTATGATAGTCACCAACAAGAATTAATCGTCTGTCGCGACCCCTTTGGCATGAAACAACTGTATTATTTTCAAGATGCAGACGGGTTTTATTTTGCCTCGGAAATGACGCCACTGATACAACACCTTGAACAAAAGAAAATTAGTCTACCCGTCCTACAAGAAATAGGGCAACTGCATTTTGATACCACGGCGGACACCATTATAAAAAATATAAAACGTGTGCTACCCGGAGAAACGTTGTCAATTAGTAATGCTAAAATTAAAGCCCGCGGCTATTATCCGGATAAATTAGGCTTCCCACCAGGCCCTGTCACCTCACCACGCCATTATCCCCTAACACAAGCCCTCGATGATTTTGATCGTGTATTTGAAGAAACGATCAACTTACATTTGCAAGCAGACGTCCCCGTCGGTTTATTTTTATCAGGCGGTATTGATTCCAGTTGTATTTTGACCATGGCCAAACGCCTGCAAAAGCAACCGATCCATACCTATACCATCGGTTTTGACAGTAATGAGACACACGATGAACGCCACGTCGCTGCCGCACTAGCCAAGCAGTTTGACACCACGCATTGTAATATTGAATTTAGTGCCGATGATTTTTGGGCGTTACTGCCCTACGCCATCCAAGCCACGGATGATCCCACTGCCGATTATGCCATCGTCCCGACGTTTAGGCTCGCCCAAGAAGCCAGTAAAGACGTGACCGTGGTGTTATCAGGCGAAGGTGGCGATGAAGTGTTTGCCGGTTACGGCCGCTACCGCAGCTTTATCCGCCCGCTTTGGCAGAAACGTCGTGATCTCTACCGTAAAGGTGATCTCTCACGCCTCGGGTTATTAAAGTATGATCTTAGGACCTGGCAACGGCACATCGATGAGATTAAACAGGCGTGTTTTAAAAAACGCTATAATCGACTTTATACCGCACAAATAATTGATATGCAGACCTGGTTACCTAATGATTTATTGATTAAGCTCGACCGCTGCCTCATGCGCCATGGCCTTGAAGGCCGCACGCCCTTTCTTGATATTGATGTTATGAAATTTGCTAATACATTACCAGAAGCCTACAAAATTAAGGGTAAACAAGGGAAATGGATCTTGCGACAATGGCTTGCTAAACACCTACCGAATTATGATGCGCTTACACATAAAAAAGGCTTTACCGTACCCATTCAAGCATGGCTAGAGGCAAAACGCGAACCCATACGCACCCTTCTTTTAGAAAATGAATTTATAGAATCATTTGTCCTCAAAAAGAAATTAAAAAAGCTGCTGGATGT
>NVSS01000085.1 GCA_002732805.1 Coxiella sp. (in: g-proteobacteria) | reverse complement strand
TTTTGATACGTTGAATGCCAAAGCGGCAATCTATGCCGTGCGTACTTATTTACAGAAGCACGACTTGGATATTCCAATTATGATTTCGGGTACCATCACCGATGCGAGTGGGCACACGTTATCGGGACAAACGGTTGAAGCATTCTGGCATTCTGTCATGCATGCGAAACCACTGGCGATTGGTTTAAACTGTGCCTTGGGAGCGGAAGAATTGCGTCCTTACGTCCAGGCCATTTCTAAAATTGCCGATACCAACACGATTATCTACCCCAATGCAGGGTTGCCTAATGAATTTGGCGAATACGATCAAACCCCCGAGCAAATGGCAGAAATTATAGGTGAGTTTGCAACGAGTGGTTTTTTAAACATCATCGGTGGTTGTTGTGGTACCACACCCGAGCACATTAAAGCCATTGCAGAGGTGGTCGCGGATGCCGCACCACGCACTATTCCTGACGCAAATCCCTATTGTTGTTTAAGTGGTCTTGAGCCGCTCGTTATTCATCCAGACAGTAATTTTATTAACATCGGGGAACGCACGAATGTGGCCGGTTCCGCAAAATTCAAACGCCTGATTATGGAGGGCGACTTTGAAGCCGCACTCGAAGTAGCGGTGGATCAAGTAGAGAATGGTGCTCAAATTGTCGATGTCAATATGGATGAGGCGATGTTGGATTCGGTGCAAGCGATGCATGATTTTCTTAACATGATGGCCAGTGAGCCGGCTATTACGCGTGTGCCAATTATGATTGATTCGAGCAAATGGTCGGTCATCGAAACAGGCCTGAAAAACGTGCAGGGTAAGGGTGTTGTCAACTCAATTAGCTTGAAAGAAGGCGAGGAAATATTTAAGACGCAAGCACGTGAAATCCTTAACTATGGTGCCGCAGTGATTGTGATGGCCTTCGATGAGAAAGGGCAAGCGGATACCAAAAAACGCAAAATAGAGATTTGTAAACGTGCCTACGATATATTAACTCAGGAAGTGGGTTTTTTACCGCAAGACATTATCTTTGATCCTAATATTTTTGCGATTGCAACGGGTATCGAAGAACACAATAATTACGCGCTTGATTTTATTGAGGCAACGACAGAAATCAAGGCGCTTTGTCCGCAGGCATTGGTGAGTGGTGGCGTCAGTAATGTGTCGTTTTCATTTCGTGGTAATAATGCGATTCGTGAAGCGATTCACTCTGTGTTTTTATACCACGCTATTCGTGCGGGCATGGACATGGGCATTGTTAACGCGGGGCAATTGCAGATCTATGAGCAAATCCCGGATAAACTGTTAGAGCGTGTAGAAGATGCTGTTTTAAATCGCACACCGAATGCGACGGATCAGTTACTGGACATAGTCGATGAATACCGAGGTGGCGGCAAGAAAAATGTAAAAGATTTGTCATGGCGTGAGGTGCCCGTCGAAAAACGCTTAGAATATGCGTTAGTGAATGGCATCAATGATTTTGTAGTGGAAGATACCGAGGAAGCGCGCCTTCAGTTTAAGCGCCCCATTCAGGTTATTGAAGGGCCGTTGATGGACGGGATGAATGTGGTGGGTGATTTGTTTGGTGAGGGTAAGATGTTCTTACCGCAAGTGGTTAAAAGTGCGCGCGTGATGAAGAAAGCGGTAGCGTATTTGTTGCCGTTTATCGATGCTGACAAAGGCGGCGAAGCAAAGCACAAAGGGACCATTATTATGGCGACGGTCAAAGGCGACGTGCATGATATTGGTAAAAACATTGTGGGCGTTGTTTTGCAATGTAACAACTACAAAGTGGTTGACCTTGGAGTGATGGTATCGTGTGAGAAAATCCTGATGGCCGCACAAGAGCATAATGCCGATATCATCGGGCTCAGCGGCTTGATTACACCGTCGCTTGAAGAAATGTGCCATGTCGCTAGCGAAATGGAGCGGTTGGGTTTTACACGACCGTTAATTATTGGCGGTGCAACGACATCGCGTGTTCATACGGCCGTAAAGATTGCCCCTAATTACAAAGGACCAGCGATCTATGTTAAAGATGCATCACGTAGCGTGACGTGTGTGAGCCGGCTCTTAAGTGAGGATGGCAAACAGGCCTACCTTGATGAGGTTGCTGCTGAATATGTTGATGTCCGTGAGCGTCATGCACAAAAAAATAAAAAGACAGACTGGGTATCGTTATTAGATGCGCGGCAAAACAAAGTACCCATTGAGTGGGCAGGGTATGTGCCACCGGTGCCGCGGCATTTGGGAATCACAGAATTAAAAAATTACAACATCAAAGAACTGGTGCCACATATTGATTGGACGCCCTTCTTTCATGCCTGGGGTTTAAAAAAGCGTTTTCCTGACATCTTAAAAGATAAGGTGCTCGGTGAAGAGGCGAATAAAGTCTATGACGATGCGCGGGCCTTACTCGATGAGTTGATTGAAAAAGAACTACTGACCGCGAATGCTGTCATTGGATTTTTCCCCGCTAATTGCGTGAATGATGACGATATTGAAATTTACACGGATGAGTCGCGTGATAGCGTACGCATGCAATTAAATAATTTGCGGCAACAAACGCTAAAGCCACCGGGTCGAGCGAATCAGTGTTTATCTGATTTTATCGCACCTAAATCGACGGGGTTAAAAGATTACATCGGTGCGTTTGCAGTGACGGCGGGTATTGGTTTGGATCAACTAGCGCGTCAGTATGAGGCCGATGGCGATGATTATAACTCGATTATGTTAAAAGCATTGGGTGATCGTCTTGCAGAGGCATTTGCTGAGCATTTACATATGCTGGTGCGTAAGGACTATTGGGGTTATGAGGCCGAAGAAACATTGGCGAATGACGCATTGATCAAAGAAAAATACGTGGGCATACGTCCCGCACCGGGTTACCCTGCCTGTCCCGATCATCTTGAGAAGGTCAAACTGTTTGAATTATTGCAAGCCAAGGCGTGTACAGGCATCTACCTCACCGAAAGTTTGGCCATGTGGCCGGCCGCATCGGTGTGTGGTTTTTACTTTTCGCACCCTGAAGCCGATTACTTTGGTATTCCAAAGATTAATTGCGAGCAGGTTAAAGATTACTCAGCGCGTAGCGGTGAGTCGGTTAAAACACTCAAGGAATGGTTGGCTCCTGTGATTGGGTAGCACGAGCCACTTCATCAAGTCTAAATTATTATCAGTTTTGGTGATATGTGCGTTACGCACGTTTAATCCATAAAATTAACTATTCAAGTAGTAGGTTCTACGGATATTAAATATTTATATTAGGTATAAAGTACACCTCAAATTAAAAATAACGAGGAGTATATTATACCGAGATCTGATGAAAAAAAATCATGGGGCAGTAGTCTAAGCGGTATGGCGTGGTCAGTGGCTGCATCACCAAAAACAGCGACGTTTATGTTTTGGTCAGGTGTTAATACAGCAATAGGTACGCTGGCAATGCCGTTTATTAATGCAGAGTCAAATGATGCTATTGCAGACATTCCAAAAGAATATTTGTATATGTTCGCTAATTTAGCACCATTTTTTTTAGGTGCCGTAAAAGCGACTGTTGTGCTTAATTGCACGAATGCCGATGGTTCGCCTACCGAAAACGTTAAAATGACGCTACAGGCAGTAGCCGGGCTTGCCGTATTACAAACAATGGCAAATGTTGGGCTGATTACAGGTGATGAGGTTGTGTTAGCAATCAATCAAGGATTTGTATTGGTGCCTGCTGGAATAGCGGCGACGATAGCTGGAAAGCTAGCGGGTCTATGGCATCCGCCAGAACAGCAATACATAATGAAGAGATGGGTGCAGCGACATATGGTCAATCGTAATAATTTTCTGTTAATAGGATTTTTTTAAGGTTGTCGGCTGCAAATAACGTTTATGCAGCCGGCGCTTTAATATCGGTTTTGCTTGTTCGCCTTTCTCATTACGCAGTAATTCGTCGCAGAGTAAAAAGAGTAGGGGGATATTCTCGGGCGTTAGCTGATAAGCATGCTCTAAGGGGCTTAAGGTTGTTTGATCGCTCATTGACATGACCTAATACGATGAAGGGAGCGTCATTCTAGCGCGGCTCAGTAAACTATCAATACGCCCCATTGTACGTAAGTTGTTAAAATGCATCGTAGCGATGTATAAGGGTATACTCAAATTTTTTAGGATTTGAGGCTCTTTAGGAATTAGATTGGGCGGGCCCCAGGTGTTGTCGTGTGGTTGTCTGCTTCCGTTGCAAACCCTAATTCAAAAAATGCGGAATGAACGGTGGTGGGTTTGCGGCGAGTGTTAGGTGGTACGGCATGTCCAGCAAACGTGACAAGAGGCGGCATTTCTTTTTCCTCACTAAAGTCAACAATGTGAACACCAGAACGCGTCATTGATATTTGTTCTGGCTTGAAACCGAAATTTTCATATAAGTGTCTAAGAGCATGACGCCAGAGAAAGGGGTCTTTATGATCAAGTGTCACACTGATCCGTTTTATAATGTTCTCTGGTATAAGAGGGATCATAGGTTGGAACTCAATGGTTGCTTGTCGTAATGTGCGGTAGGCACTAGCAGGTAATGATTTGGCATAGGCTATATCACGATGCTCTTCGCGGGGGTGAAAAAAGCCATCGTGATAATGTTGTATGCGATTTATAAATGCTGCAATAAAATGTAATTTCATCTTGACATCCATGTCGACGAGTAGGCTGATGGCAGGAATGGCGAAATAGCTCATTACACTATTTTCAAAAAAAGGTGCAAAAAAACTAATTCTATCGGGGGCTTGATGGTGTTCTTTTTCAGTATAGACATCGATAAAGAGTCGTGTCATGAGTTGTGCACCAAATGAGGAGGCACATACCGAAAAAGGTATGTTTTGAGTGCGGCATAGCTTAATGAAAGATCGATACCGTTCAGCCAGTAAATGTTGTGGTAGAAATACACCATCATCATCGTAACGAAAAAGTTTGCTTATTTCATCTGCAGATAAGGTTATAAACCCGGGTAAGGCCATGTGAATAATGATCACCCCGGGATTATCTTTGACCATCTTTTCAGAAAGTAAGTGATTTTCTTCATTACTTACTTGGAACCCAGGCAAGCGCCATACGACTTTAGTCACTGCTGTAATATCTTTGTTGCAGACCAAGAAGGTGTGATGAGTCGTATCATATGATTGAATATGACGCATGTTAAGTTCACTTATCTCATTTGTGGTGCAATCACGAATGAACTTAAGAAAATGTTTAATTGCTGCAGGTGGTTCATCAGTAGTCGATGCAATTACTTTCATTAACGATAGTCTCCTTATTTAAGCACGGTATTTTGACATTAATTTAGTGCTATAGCCAGCTGTTCACGTGCAATTGACGTGTGTTTAGTGAGTGATTGGGCAATGTGCTCTTACGCACTAATATAATAAGGTGATAGCGCATAAGTGGTCCAATGTAGTTATGGATAAAGTATTGTGCCTGCATGAGCAATTGCTGTTGTTGTATTAACTGGGTGTATTTAATATACGGAAGCGGGCCGACATAGATACAAATAGCATATTGATTCGTCGTATGTGTGTCTCCAAGTGTAAGGCCAACGGTATTAGGTAAATAACAAGGGGCATGTGGGATGCGCAGTGACTGATATTCTTCAATATGAATTGGCGCGCTCAACATGAACTCAAGCTGATGCGATAATTGAAAAATAGAACGTAGTTTTTGTTTAACATATATCATAACAAACAATAACGGCGGTGTTAATGGGACGATGCTGCTGTAATAAGGTTTTTAGTAGTCTTATAAAGTGGGGGATGGTATCTAAATAGTGGTTGAATTGAATGCGATACGCCACTGTATGCTGCGGTACTCTGTTTAGCGTTACCCCTGCAATGGCGGTGATGAGCAGAACAAATGATGATTGCGTGTCATGAAGATATGCAAATAGCATCTGTTTGAGTAGTTGTGTTTGGTCTTCATTACTGTATTGGTACATATAATTATACTCGAGTAACACACTTAACCTAGCGGTATCATTAATCGGTGGCGGTAGGGTGACGGGTAGTAGCGGTTGCAGGGCGTGAACTGTTTGAATGTCTGAATGGGATGCCTCATAAAATTGATAAGTATCAGCGCTGCATTGTTGGTAAAGAGCATTTTGGTAGCAATCGATAGGGACAGATAAAACAGTATTATGATGGATGAATGCATCATAGGCGGACAGTGATACATCGCTCATGCCAGCTAATGGCGTTAGTTTCAACGGCTGGGTTAAAAACTCAGGGCTTATTGTGTACGTCGTTTTATCTCGCGTGACATTAAAGGGTTCCGACTGTGTTTGAATGTAATTAATAATAGGACAACAATTTAAAACCCAAGTGATTGTGTTTGGATAGGGGTTGAGTGGCGGTGTGAATACAATAGAAATCTTTTCAGAGATGGAAATTGAGGCGTCAATATACAGATCCACTACCGTAAAAAGCTCGGGTCGATTAAGGTTTAGCGATAGTCGTTGAAATGGGTGTCCTTGGGATTGAGGATGTGTAACGGATATATTGCGACGCATGCCGTCATGTTTAATAACCAATGACGATTCATGGAGCTGATTTAGCACGGTGAGTGTCGACTTAAGAGGACCAATAAGTCCTAAGCGCAATGGAGTGTTAGGATGCCATTCAAAGTGATCGGTTGTTGATTTCAATTGAATTGATGTTAAATCGGCAGAATGAATTGTGAGCGGCAATACGGCTGTTTCTAGCAACGTTTGCATATGAAGGGGAGATGCGCTATAGGTTTGTGTAAAGAGTCGGGTATGCGCTGGAATAAACAGTATGTCATTATTGCCATTAGTGGGTACAAACTCAACCAGCGTTGAGGCGGGTATCGCATTAAAATAATAGGGATATTGCTGGCGCAGTTGTTGTAGTTCGGGGCTCATTATTAATCTTCCTGAAATAATAAGGTCTGTTCAAAGACGATAGCAGAGCGGTGCAATGTCAGACGCAGTTGGCATTGGTAGCTATTATGTTGTTTGGTTTGTGAAATATGAATAACGGCTGACTTTAAAGGTGTCTGTATGTTGTATTCATTTTGAGAGCAATATTGATGAATCCAATGCTGAAAAAAATGTGTGTAGTCCTGTTGTGTGCTAAAGCGGCCTATTTTATTACGTAACATGATTTTAATACAATGAACGAAACGACAGAACAATACCATATTCACTAACGGTATGTGGTTGGGATTTGAAATTGAATTTGAGCTATAACAAAAATCAGATAAATAGGGCGCCGACGTGTCTATCACGGTAGGCAGAAACGCACGCGTAATAGTGCTGTCGATTATCCGTAACTCAGTAGGGCTCATATCAGGACACAATAATAAGGATAGGGGTATGGCGCCCGCTTTATTAAAATAATTATCATAAATGAGCTTATTTAAATACGTTGTATGGCTTATACACTCTTGATTCTGTAATTGAAGTAATAGCAGCGTACCGCTCAGTGTGTCAGTTAACAATAAAATATGGTTCCAGTGTCGCTCCATTTCTTTAAATGCGAAATGGTTCTGAATAGACATCAGCTGTGATTCAATTGCGTC
Organism: Coxiella sp. (in: g-proteobacteria); assembly: GCA_002732805.1. GTDB lineage: Bacteria > Pseudomonadota > Gammaproteobacteria > Coxiellales > Coxiellaceae. The sequence goes on along the minus strand of NVSS01000085.1, from coordinate 1,391 downwards.
ATTCACGAGATAGAGTAAACAATCAATAGTAGAATCGCTCATCATTAGCTCCTTGATTTGGGGATGTCTGTGACCAGTCGTAATGACACGCTAAGTTCTTCCAGTTGAAGCCAAGGTTTTAAGTGGATTATGGCTTGATAGCGACCGGGATGATCCGCATCATCATGTACCTGTACGGATGCTTCAGCGAGCGGGAAACGCGCCTTGAGATCGCCGCGTGATTTAGCGTTGGCATTCACATACTGAGAAATCCATGTATTCAGCCAATGTTCAAGATCGTCACGATCCATGAAGGTGCCAATCTTATCCCGAGCAATAACCTTTAGGTAATGTGCAAAGCGTGAGGTCGCTAATATATAGGGTAATCGCGCAGAAATTTTTGCATTGCTGGTTGCGATTGTATCATCGTAGCGTTTAGGTTGGTGTAAGGTGTCACAGGCAAAGATCACCGCATAATTGGTGTTTTTATAATGACACAGTGGAATGATTCCCTGTTGACTCAGTGCGTGTTCTTCGCTATCAGTAAACTGGGTTTGCGTAGCGCATAAATCTCGCGTGAGTGGTAGTCTTGAAATTTGGCCACCCCCTTCGCGTCCACGTATTGCTGTGCACCAGCCATAGGTGTTGTACGCTTGCAAAATGCAGCGTGCTTGTGCAAAGGCAGCATTCACCCAGCAATAATCAGTATCTGACTGAATGAGCTCGTTGTAGCAATAGTCCGTCACGTTTGCCGCTGCTTTTTGTGTATATTTGCCAAGGTAGCAGGGCGCCGCTAAGACGATAAATTTTGAGTTCTCCGATGCTCTGAGTTCACGCCATGCAATATGATCATTGGTCGCAATTAAATTGGATAGGGTAGAAACTTTATGCAAATCAGCCCATTGTTTAACTTTAAAGAGGGTCGGGGAAATGCCCGCGATAAAAGGGCAGACAGCTGAACTAGCAATATGAGATAAGTAGGTGAGTGAGACTATGTTCTGTTCGTTGTGGTCAAAATAATAGTCGCCAATAAGAATGTCAAACGGTTCTCCGCCCGGCATATTAAACTCATTGTCATAGATTAATTGATAGAGATACGACTTATCATAGGCGCTTGATGTATTTGCTGCACTGTTTAATTCAGCTTGAGTGAGCGATAAGAACTTTAGTTTGATGTTGGATTGCTCTGTGTGGCAGTCTATTAACTCATGGCTGCCGATCCATGTGGCAGCCAGTGTTAAATAATCAGGCGCATGAAGTATTTCATCAAGTTGCGCAGATATAAGGGTATCCAATTGATGTATCGTTGTATCCAGGACTGATTGTGGGCACGTCGCTAAGGATTGATCACATTGCTGCAATGCATAAGCAAAGTTTAACAGTGACGGCTCTGTCGTTGTTTGTTTTGTTTT
>NVSS01000084.1 GCA_002732805.1 Coxiella sp. (in: g-proteobacteria) | reverse complement strand
GAGGTAATGCCAGAAGAGGTAGTTGTAAAAAAAGAAACAAACTTGTTATTTTATGAGGCCCAAGCAGTCGGTGAGAAGGCAGCTGAAAATGTAATTTCTGACCTGCAAAAACGTAATAAAATCCCGTGTTTTTTGAGCTCTAGTGATCACCAGCTTGCGGCAGCCTTATGGGAACCGCTATTATTTCCAGCGGAGCGATTTGGTGATGCAATGGATTCTTATTTTGCTGCTTTTGTACCTTTAAGTGGTGTCACTTTAGGGTCTGGTGACATAAGGGGAGAAATCCGCCATCTTTCTGATCTGTAGATACTGCCGATAACGTTGGTTATCGGAACTTAAATCAGGCGCAAGTTTTGAAATTTCCCCGTATTTCAGATCGCTAGTCCGTGGTGTAACTGTTGGTTTTATCTGAAAATTTAACAATTCTCCATGCACACCGTGATTGTCTCCATTTATAATCTATGCTAGCATATTATTTTTAGATCGAACGGAAGGCCTCATGAAAAAAATATTCTGCACAATCGCATTATGCTTATTCGCATCTACAATCTTAGCCGCTAATTTTAATTTTGCCGGCAAATGGAAAGGGATAGTCTATGTGATAAAATCAAATGGCGAAGGGTCATCAATAAATACGTTAACCCTTAATCCCGTAGGCCATGGTTTCTTTCGTGGAACAAATGCCTGGTCAAGAAAAACGTTTACATGCTTAAAAAGAGCGAAAGACTGTAACATCAAAGTTGAACACAACCGATCTGGATATAATGCTGTTATCGCCACCATAACTCCAAACGACACTTTAATCGCTAAGAAAGTAGGAGCACCATTTCTCAGAATAGTGTTAACCCCCTTAAAAGGTGGTAAAACTCTTGATTACTCATTAGAAGTTGGCACCAGAGTGATTCTTGTTCATGGTGTACTGCATCGCATCAAGTAAATCAGGCGAGGTTCAAATGAGGGTTACACCTGATTTCTTTCAAAAACCTCTTACAGATCATCGGGTCAAGTGATCGGCTCTAGTATAATTCAGTTATTTTGGTAAAAATGGAATATACATCATGGAGCCAACCCATAACGCTACTTCAAATGCGGCATGTTTCAATGAAGAGAAGCGTGTTGTAGGCGAATTCTTAAACTTTTGGGTATATCAAATAGTTAGGCCGCCGGCTAAATATCCTCCTGCATTTTATCCCGCAGCGTAACTGTCTGTTTTATTTGATTTTAGCTGATCAAAATTAGCGTAGTTGGGCTGATTCTTATATAATGAATCATACAATTAATCAATGGATTGATCATTATCATGAGGGTGTTTTTAGCTATAGTGGCACTTGGGCTTCCGGTAGTGGGACTGGCCGCTTCTACGCTATCATTATATCAAGCTGAACGCTTGGCCTTACGGCAAGCACCAGAGCTTAAAATGCTTCAGGCGAATAGTGATGCACTGAACCAATCAGCCATTGCGGACGGTCGTTGGGATGATCCCAAATTAATGGCAGGTGTTGCTAATCTCCCTACTAATACCTTTAGTTTCACTCAAGAAAACATGACTCAAATTCAAGTAGGGTTATCTCAGCAGTTTCCCCGAGGCCGTAGTCTCTCTATTCACTCTTTACAGGATCGATTGCGTGCGGCATCCACTCTGAATGAAAAACAGCTAATGAGGTTAAAGATTTTAAAAGCAATAAGAATTGACTGGCTCAACGCTTATTATTGGCAGCAAGCAATTTACGTGTATAAAAAGGAAAGTAAAATATTTAAGCATTTATTATCTGTCAATGCAAAGCTGCTTGCGAATAATAAGTTACAGCAAAAAGATGTGGTTAGAGCGCAATTTGAATTAAGTCAAATTGCTCAGTTACTTTATTATGCCGAGCAACAACATGATGCTGCCAAGAGTCAGCTGGCCCGTTGGCTGCCAGATCAAGTTAATAAATTACAGGTTCAATTACCACATTGGCCAACACCACCATCACTACAGATGATGAAAAGGTTGATTCATCAACAGCCCTTACTATTAGCCGACCAAAAAAATAGTGCAGCCAGCGAGCAAGGAGTAAAATTAGCACAGCAAAAATATATTCCTGGAGTGAATTTAGGCGTTGTTTATGGTATTCGGCAAGGGGATAATATGGGCAAACGACGTTCAGATTTTATTGGCGCACAGGTTTCCATGGACCTGCCGTTTTTCACAAAAAACAGACAAACAAGACGTGTGAAGGCCAGCCAGGAAGACTATGTTTCATCACAAATGCAAGCGCTTTCAGATTATCGGTATTTACAAAGTCAATTGTTACAGAATTATTCTGCTTGGAAAAAACTATTACAACAGCATCAAATTTACCAAACAAGGCTTGTTGAAGAAGCAAAATACTATACTGAGTCTACTCAAATTGCCTACCAAAATAAACAAACAGATTTTCCAACCTTAGCCCGTGCCTATGTGTCGTTTTATAACACACAATTAGCAGCATTGAAGACACGTATTGGACTGTTACAAGCACGCGTTAATTTATTATTTTTGCAAGGGAAATGAAGATGCAATTTAAATCAAAATGGGTATGGATATTAGTAACAATCATTATAATCCTACTAGCACTTTGGTTAGGCGAGTGGTTATCACGTGAACAGATAACATCACACGTAGCCAGTGGGACGAATGATCATCAGATGCAATTAGCTAAAAATAAACCAGGAAAACCGCTTTATTGGGTTGCGCCAATGAATCCAAAATACAGGCGGAATAAACCAGGAAAGTCTCCTATGGGGATGGACTTGGTGCCGGTTTATACGCAATCGATGCAAGAAGGCACTATAAGAATAGCGTCTGCAGTTGAGAATAATTTAGGTGTTCGCACGGCAATTGTTAAAAAACAAAACGTCCCTATACAAATCCGGACAGTTGGTTATGTTCAGCCTAATGAACGCTCATTACAGACTATCAGTGTCTATACAAAGGGGTGGATAAAAAACTTGAAGGTCAGCGCTGCTGGAGATCCTGTAACAAAAGGGCAATTGTTATTTAAGATTTACTCCCCATCTCTAGTGAGCGCACAAGAGGAATATCTATTAGCTTTGAAAAATAATAATTCCTTGATCACAAAAGCTGGGCGCCAGAAATTAGTAACACTGGGCATGACTAAAAAAGACATAAAGGTTTTAATGGTGACACGTCAAGTTAAGCAAAATATCCCTGTTTATGCTCCTCAATCTGGTTATGTGACAAAGCTTAAAGTGCGTGAAGGAACGTATGTAATGCCAGGAACTCCCATTTTAAGCATTGCAAATTTAGCTACCGTCTGGGTCATTGCCGAAGTTTATGAACGCCAATCTAATCTTTTAAAAATTGGCCAGTCGGCACAAGCACGTTTTTCATCATTACCAGGCAACGCGGTTGTTGGAAAAGTAGCGTATATCTATCCAGAACTCAATATAAAAACACGTACGGTTCGTGTACGCCTGATCTTTACGAATTTCGAAAAAAAGTTAAAACCTGGAATGTACGCCAACGTTACTATCAATGCCGGTGCAGGAAAAACTGTTATTGCGATTCCCAAAGAAGCCTTGATTCAGTTAGGTGATTCTAACCGAGTAGTCTTATCACTAGGCAATGGTAAGTTTAAGCCGGTTACCGTCAAAATAGGTCGTCAGAATCAAGATTGGGTGCAGATATCTCAAGGTTTAAAACCAGGTGATAGGGTCGTTACATCAGCCCAATTTTTACTAGACTCTGAGAGTAGTTTGAAGTCTGGGTTATCACGGATGAGCTCAGAGGAATCAACAAATAGTTCTGATGACCACAGTCGTCATTGATAGGGATAGAATAAAAGTATGTTGAAAGGAATTATCAAGTGGTCGATTAAAAATCGCTTTATTGTTTTGGCATTAACTGTATTTTTAGTTGCTATAGGTATTTATACAACGATAAAAACACCTGTTGATGCTATACCTGACTTGTCAGATGTTCAGGTTATTGTAAAGACCCCTTACCCTGGTCAAGCACCTCAAGTTGTAGAAGATCAGGTAACATATCCATTGTCTACAGCAATGTTAGCGGTACCTGGTGCTGTGACGGTAAGAGGTTATTCATTCTTCGGTGATTCATACGTTTATATTCTTTTTAAAGACGGGACAGATCCTTATTGGGCACGTTCACGTGTGTTGGAGTATTTAAGTCAAGTGGGTAGTAAGTTGCCCTCAAATGCTAAACCCGAGCTCGGGCCTGATGCTACGGGAGTTGGCTGGGTCTATCAATATGCGTTAGTTGACAAAACAGGTAAACACGATTTATCACAACTAACCAGCTTACAAAATTGGTTGCTAAAATATGGACTGCAAACGGTATCTGGTGTATCGGAGGTAGCGACAGTTGGAGGGATGGTAAAGCAATACCAAATAACGGTACACCCCAACCAACTTCGAGCCTATGGCTTAACGTTGGAAAAAATTAAGCAAGCTGTTCAAAAAGCCAATCAAGAAGTTGGTGGATCTGTAGCTGAGATGGGCGAAGCAGAGTACATGATACGTGCTTCCGGGTATATTCAAAACATAAAATCAATAGAAGATATCCCCTTGGGTGTTAGCAAGCAAGGCACGCCCATTTTATTAACAGATGTAGCCACCGTTAAATTAGGCCCTCAAATGCGTCGAGGCGTTTCTGAATTAAATGGTCAGGGTGAAACTGTTGGTGGTGTCATTATTATGCGTCAAGGTGAAAATGCACTTAAAACAATTCAATTAGTTAAAGAAAAATTAGTACAGTTACAATCTAGCCTTCCCCAAGGTGTGGAAATAGTGCCCGTATATGATCGATCTGGATTAATTCATCGAGCAATAGACAACTTATCAACGAAACTCGTTGAGGAATTTATGATTGTTGCTTTAGTCTGCATTTTGTTTCTTTTCCACTTTAGATCATCGCTTGTCATTATTATTATGCTTCCTATTGGTATATTGATTGCTTTTATCATTATGCGAATCCAAGGTATTAATGCAAACATCATGTCACTAGGGGGGATTGCTATTGCCATTGGTGCTATGGTTGATGCGGCTATCGTGATGGTAGAGAATGTGCATAAACATATGGAACGCCAGGTGGTAACGGATGATAATCGTTGGAAAATCATCACAGATGCTTCGCTGGAAGTGGGGCCGGCACTTTTCTTTGCTTTACTTATTATTACATTGAGCTTTGTCCCCGTATTTGTACTACAAGCACAAGAAGGGAGGTTGTTTTCTCCGCTTGCATTCACAAAAACCTATGCTATGGCAGCATCTGCAGGGCTATCTATCACCTTATTGCCTGTGTTGATGGGTTATTTTATTCGCGGTAAAATTCGCTCTGAAAATAAAAACCCTATTAATCGTATTCTCATAGTCGCGTATAGACCGTTTATTAATTTTGTATTATCCGCACCTAAACTTACCATAACTATTTGTATAATTTTACTAGGTATAAGCGTTTGGCCCTACTATCAATTAGGATCTGAATTTATGCCAGATCTCAACGAAGGAGACCTCATGTATATGCCGACAATGTTACCGGGTATTTCAATTGGTAAAGCACGTCAAGTACTGCAACAAACCGATAAATTAATTAAACAGGTTCCTGAGGTAAAGTCTGTTTTGGGTAAAGTGGGGCGAGCTGAAACGGCGACAGATCCAGCGCCAATGACTATGATAGAAAGCATAATTCAGTTAAAACCGCAATCAGAATGGCGGCGAGGCATGACGATTGAAAAACTTAAAAAAGAATTAGATCGTATTGTTAAATTACCTGGAGTGACCAATGCGTGGGTCATGCCCATTCGTACCCGCATTGATATGTTAGCAACGGGCATTAAAACGCCGGTTGGTATAAAAATAATTGGACCTAATTTAAATGAAATTCAAAAAATAGGCAAACAGCTTGAACGAATATTGCCGCAGGTAAAAGGTACGGCCTCTGTTTATGCAGATAGAGCCGTGGGTGGACGTTATATCCAAGTAGACATTAATCGCCTGCAAGCAGCGCGCTACGGATTAAACATCGCTGACGTTCATACCATCATCCAATCTGCTATTGGTGGGGTGAACATCACAGAAAGCGTTGAGGGTCGTGAGCGTTACCCCGTGAATTTACGTTATCCGCAAATGCAACGCCAAGATGTTAATGCATTAAAGCAGTTGCCCATTGTCTCACCCACAGGAGCGCACATTGCATTAGGTGACGTGGCACATATTTATGTGACGCAAGGACCGCCTGTTATTAAGAGTGAAAATGCGCAACTAGCAGGGTGGGTGCTAATTGATATATCAGACCGAGATCTGGGTAGCTATACAAAGGCAGCGCAACAGCTTATTAGTAAGGAATTAAAATTACCAGCAGGGTATCGATTACAATGGACAGGACAGTATGAATACATGCAACGAGCTAAAGAGCGTTTATCACTCGTTATACCGGTTACTCTATTAATTATTATCTTTTTGCTTTATTTGAATTTTCGTAAAATAGGTGAAGTATGTATTATTTTATGTACGTTACCACTGGCGTTAATTGGTGGGTTATGGTTTATCTATTTTTTGAATTATAATTTATCGGTTGCCGTTGGCGTGGGTTTTATTGCTCTGGCTGGTGTATCGGTTGAAATAGGGATTGTAATGTTGGTTTACCTTAATCAGGCGCTAAAAAACAGGTTAAATGGTATTCGAAAAACACACAATATAATAACGCACCAAGATATTAAACAAGCGGTGATTGATGGGGCTTTATTAAGGATACGACCTATAATAATGACCGTAGTCACTATTATTGCAGGTTTAATACCTATTATGTTTGGTCAGGGTGCTGGGTCTGAGGTTATGAGGCGAATTGCAGCGCCGATGATTGGAGGTATGGTGAGCGCTACAATACTGACACTAATTTTAATACCGGCTATTTATTATTTATGGAAACGGGGCCTAGAAAATGAATAGGATTGGCATTAAATTAGGTCATTTGGCAGTTATTATATTGAGTGCTTTTTTAATCAAATAGGGATCTGTAAAACCTCAGCCCAAATCGAGTGTTATAATAGCCAACTTACAGAGACGTTAGAAGGGTAAATAACAATGAACTGTCCCCATTGCACATCAAAAAGTACGTTAGCAAGGCTAACCTACTAATAAATAAAAAGTATTTCTTCGTATACGGCAAAAATGAAAACCTTATGCAAGGTAGTTTACTCTGAATATACAATGAGTTGCGGATATCTGGCGGTCTTGGTCCCTATCTTTATTGGGAACGCATTTAGGGGTTGCACGTACTACAAAATACCCGTACAATCTACCTGTTCAAAATAAGTACAGGTATATGCAGCAATGAGAAAAACAGCAGCTCCAAAAAACTCCTCCAATCGTCATTCGCAACTTTCAGTTTACCTTGATGTTGATGACTGCCTTATCTTTGATACCCCGCGAGCTCCCGGCTGGAAAGGAGCTGACGCAAGCTTCAACATGACACTAATAAATGAGCTAGTGAGTCGAGGCATTTCAGAGGTGACTTTAGTTTCATCCATGAAATTGAATATACCAAAAACAAATAGTGAACGAGAAGAAATGAGTTGGATATCACGACTAGCTTTAATTGAAAAGCTTTCTCAGCATGGTATCACTGTTAAAAGGGTAGTAAGCAATTACGATATGGCAAACAAACCAGGTACTAATGAGCAATACAACCCTGGCGAATACTATGAGCAGCATATTAGGCCTTTCGAGCAGTTAGTCTCTGATTTCCCTAACACTGACTTAAACAAAAATACCCGTTATACAGACCAATTTAGCTGGCAGAGTGAACTCTCACTGAGGGATACGTTCTCATTAGACGCACTAAAGCTTAAACAAACTCAATGTAACGAGAATAAACCCAACATAAAGCACGCACTTTTTGATCGTATTTTTGTAAGATTATCTGAAGATGAACGTAAAAAAGCACTTATATTTATTGATGACAAGGCTTGCTATATTACTGCAGCTAGCGAAATGGCTACAAAACACGGCCTCCGCGATATGCTTTTGACCCACCAAATTTCGACTGAACCCAAGTATGAGTATGCACAAGGCTTACAAAAAGAGGTGTTGAGCAAATTTTTTGACCGAGTTAGTTATCTTCCAGTAAAAGGTTTTGTACATGACAAATCAAATCTACTGACAGATAGTTTCAGTAAAGAGATTCATGAGGGCCATCACCAGAGCCACGCAATGACGGCTAGTGTCGGCGATGTTTCGAATAAACACTATATACCTATTGAACTTCTGAAATTCGACGAAAAGCGTCATATTAGCGTAAAAAAATTCGTATTTTTGCCGAACACAACAACGCTTACGGATGGTAGTGCTGCAGTCTCTTCTGTTTTGTTGATGGTTATAGATGCCTCGACAAAAAACAAAGCAATAAATGAATTAGTATCAGACCTCAAGCCATTTCGGGATATGGACCTCACTCTAAAAATTGTAGCCATCGGCGCCGAAGCGCAAGCTTTCTGTGACTGGGTGAATACGACTTCAGATAACCCGATGTTAGCAACAGCAGAAAAGATTGCGGCTATTAAAGATGGGCGTTTTGTAAAATTCAGTTCTGGCATATATAGGGATTTAGCAAAAACTGGCATACCCGCTAAGAATGCTCGCGGTGAAACATTATCAACTAACGGAAAAACCCTTGCTAAACTTGATATTAGCGACCTATACACAAAACTTGAAAATCAGAAATCGGAGCAAGAACAACAGGCAACAACGGTAGAGCAAAATATTTTTAATATTACTGCTAGTCAAACAGCGACTGATTCACAAGATGATTCACTTGCCTTAGCTCATGCACCAACTAAATCAAGCAATGTAAACATACCAAAAATAATTCAAGATGCATGTGATTCACTGGGCATTAATGGACCTTTGACAAGTGAAGATCAATTGCAAGAAGCTTGGAAAATATT